>CAYQXT010000195.1:0-7245 GCA_964421365.1 uncultured Bacteroidaceae bacterium | reverse complement strand
AACACTTAAATACAATTTTTTACTAATTCCGAGTTTTATCGGACAACAATGATTCTTTTTTAAGCGTTTTATAAGAAACGGTAGAAGAGTCAAGCGCATCTACCCTAAAGCCTTTTTGTGCAAAGAAAATAGAATTACGGCCTTGTCCGGCACCAATATCCAAAATAGAATGGCTTTTGTCAATTTTATCTGTAAATTTCAGCAGAACTTCTTCAGATCTACTCCCGAAAAAATTTTCTATTTCTGTATAACTTTTGTTATAACCCATATTCTACAAAGATAATTTTTTTCTGACTCAAACTTGTGCTTTGTATCTAAAAAAATAGATTAAATTTGCAGGAAAAATAATAATGTTAGAAAAGAAAATTACCGATAGAAAATTTTTGCTAAAATTGGCACAAGCCAAGATGCCCTTTGGAAAGTATAAGGACAAATTATTGTTGGAAATTCCTGAACCCTATTATGTTTGGTTCTCTCAAAAAGGATTTCCTAAAGGAGAATTGGGCGAAATGATGCAGATAATGAATGAGATAAAAATTAATGGTTTAGAGCCTTTACTCTACGAAATAAGAAAAGAGTTTTTGAATGAATAATGAGTTCGGTCTAAAAAACGGTTGGATGGATAGATTTATTAAAACTGTAAAAATAGACAACTCACTTACAATTGATTAATGAAGCCATCCGACCGATTTCGATGCAAATTCACCTTTTTATACTAGACCCAATAATAAATAATGATAAATTATTAATTGTGAATTGTTAATTCTGAAAATGCAATATCCCAATGAATATATCTGGCTTAATAATTAGTAATTTAAAAGAAATGAGATTAGAAATAAATTTTAACGAAGAGTTTGATTTTAGGGAATTATCGGGTGAGAAACTCAAAGCCCAGTCCGAAAAAATCATAAGAGATACAGAACAGCGAGTACAGAAAATTGCTCAAATACCGGCGCAAGATCGTACTTTTGAAAATACAATGCAGGCTATTGACGAAATGTATAGTCGTATCGGACAGGTATTTTCAACTATTTATCTGTTGGCTTATGTACTCGCCGAAGACGAGCCACGAACCGAGGCACAGATGCAAATTGCCGAATTGGATAAATTTGCCAATGCACTGAGTTTGAACGAAGATTTATACCGTTCGGTAAATGAGTTTTCGCAAACTCAGGAGGCAAAAGAACTTAGTGGGTATAAAAAACGTTTTGCAGAGAAAAGCTTGAAAGATTTTTTACGAAATGGTTTTGCTTTATCCGCCAAAAGAAGAGCCGATTTGAAGAAATTAAAAGATAAAATATCGGATCTTAGTTTACAATTTGATACCAATATTGCCGAAGCCGAAGAATTTTTGATTTTTTCGGAGGCCAAAGTAAAAGGCTTGCCAGAGGACTATCTGAATACCCGAAAGACGAAAGACGAAAACTATAAAATCACCCTGGATTATCCCTCTTATCGTCCGTTTATGAAGAATGCCGAAAATGTTGAAGCACGAAAAAAATTACATCATTTATTTTTGAATAGAGCGGCCGATAAAAATCAATCCCTTTTGAAGCAAATTTTACAATTACGCAAGCAAATGGCCGAGTTACTGGGCTATAAAAGTTATGCCGAATATGCTATCGAAGATAAAATGGCCAAATCTGCCGGCAAAGTGTGGAATTTTGAGTTTAAGCTGGAAAAAGCAGTACGCCAAAAAGCTTTGCGCGATTTGGCAGAAATTAAAACTTTGCATGATAGTGAGATAGTTCAATCTTATGATGCCGCATTTCTGACCAATAAGCTCTTAAAAGAAAAATATTTGGTAGATGAACAACAAGTAAAAGAATTCTTCCCAGTTGATAATGTAATAAACGGACTGTTTGAACTGAGCAAAACACTTTTTGATGTTGATTTCAAGCAAGTAAGTAACGAAAAAGCTTGGCATCAGGAAGTTAAAGTTTACGAAATTTATCAAACGGGTAAACTCAAGGGACGCTTTTTCTTTGATTTATTTCCTCGCCCTAAAAAGTTTAACCATGCGGCAATGTTTCCAATGGTTAGCGGGCGTAGAGTAGGAGAGGACTATCAGCTTCCGGTAGCTGCTTTGGTTACCAATTTTCCAAAGCCAAGTAAAGAAAAACCATCACTATTGCCACATAACGAAGTGGTTACGCTTTTTCATGAATTTGGACATCTTTTGCACGGATTGCTGACCACAGCGCCTTTGGCTTCAATGGCAGGTACATCAGTTGCCCGCGATTTTGTAGAAACGCCCTCGCAGTTATTGGAAAACTGGGCATGGAATTATGATTCCTTACGAAAATTTGCTTTTCATTACAAAACCAAAGAATTACTACCCAAAGATTTGTTTGATAAAATGTATGCCGCTAAAAATGTGGGTTCGGGATTGCATATTTTGCAACAGATATTTTATGGCCAGTTGGATATGTTTTTGCATGATAAATATGATGCTAAGAGTGAAAAAACAACCACAGAGCTTGTTAAAGAAATGCAAAACCGTATCACGCTGTATCCCTATCTCGAAGATACTCATTTTGAAGCTTCTTTTGGTCATTTAATTGGATATGCAGCAGGGTATTATGGTTATTTGTGGGCTTTGGTATTTTCTGCCGATATTTTCTCTGTTTTCGAGGAGAAAGCTGTCTTATCGCCCGAATTGGGGCGTAAGTTAGAGCAGAAAATTTTATCACAAGGTTCAAGTTCTGACGAATATCAGTTGCTCACCAATTTTCTTGGGCGAGAACCCAATAATAAAGCATTTTTGAAATCAATCGGACTTTAAATTAATTGCGAATTGCCAATTACGAATTACCTAACAAAGTTTTTTTTGTTGGGATTATGAGATTACTTGGGAATGATTTGTGAGACAAATGGTTATAAATAGTTATATAATTGTTATAAAGTTGTGAATTCTTGCGATTAAATTTGCTGTTCGGCTCAGGTTGTGCCTGAGTCATAACTACTTTTCAGGTTTAGCCTGTTATCCATCCGACCGCTTCAAGCGGTCAGACGGGTAGTTTATGAACAAACACTAATAACTGGATGAATTTTATTAAATGAAAAAAGCAATAGTACTGGTTCAGATGGGCGGCCCACTGAACGAACAAGAGATGAAGAACTTTTTGTGGCGGATGTTTAACGACAGGCATATACTGCCTTTTGCTAAGCTTTTCCGCTTGGCTTTGGCAGGTATTATTACTTCTGCACGTTACAAAAAATCATGGGCTAAATACGAACTCATTGGCGGAACACCCATCATAGCACATACACATGCAATGGCCAACCAACTTAAAAAACGGCTGGAAAATAAGGTGGAAGTAAAGGCCGCTTTTTCCTATTCTCAGCCAGATATATCCTGCATTTTGGGGCAACTTCAAAAGCAAGGAATAGAGGAGTTTTTTATTATCCCTCTGTATCCTCATTATAGTATTACCACTTTTCAGGCAGTTGTAGATGAAACCGAATATTTGGCTTCAAAAATGGACTTAAGAGTTCAGTTTGCTCCTCCTTTCTCTGAGGAAAAGTCATTTATCCGGAATTGGGCTAATTTGATACAATCAGAAATGCAAAAGAAGAAGGTACAAAATCCTCATTTGTTATTCAGCGGGCATTCTATCCCCTTAAGTTTTATCAAAAAAGGAGATACTTATTCGCAAGAAATTGCTAATTCAGCGCAGTTAATTGCATCAAAATTAGGTTTGGAGTATTCCGTTTCTTATCAGTCGCAAATTAAGGGGCAAAAATGGTTAGGCCCACAAACGGATGAAACCCTTCAACATTTGCGCAAAAAAGGAGTCGAAAACGTGGTATTAATCCCCATTAGTTTTGTAAATGAAAATCTGGAGACGCTCTACGATATGGACAAAATTCTGTTGTCTTTTGGCAAGCAGGAATTAGGGTTTAAAAATGTGTTGCGGCCAAAATTACCGGCTTATACTGATTTGTTTTTAGAACAACTCCAGTTTTTAAGTGCTGATTTTATTTGATTAACAGAAGTTTAATACATACAAAACAATGATTATAGGGAGTTTGGATTTCGACATAAAAAATCAAAACTTGTAGAACAGTATTAACAGTTTACTATTAACAATTTACAATTAATATAGAGGGCGCACGAGCGGGCTTTCCGCTTATACTCCCCCTTGCCTCAGCCCGCAAAACATCGGCAAAAAAGGAGTTTCGTTAGACACTACACTCTTTTTTACCGTGTTTTGCTGGGCTTCGGACTACGGTGGGGTATCGCTGCAATCCCTTGCGCATCGCATTCATAGCGAGGGTTTCGCTACGAAAAAGTAGCCTACATTTTTAGTAATTTTTCTTTGGGAATATTGAGCAATTCCGATGCTTTATAAATTTCCGGCCGGATAAAAACCATCACACCTAAAGTAATTATTAAAGGCGTTAGCGTAAGGTAACTTCCTGTTAGGAGATAGAGTAAGATTACCGTTTGGCTGGCAAATTCCATTATGCCGATCTGAACGATTAAAGAAGTTCGAAACCAATTTATTTTCTCCATATTGTCCGTAATATTAGGAAGCTTTTTTAACTGCATCTTGTCGTAAAGTTTGGCACCCAAATAGGCAGTCAGACCAAGAATAATAGCTGCTGTACCCAGAATATCATTTAGGCCCGAATCCACTTTTATGAGTACACCCATTCGGTTTACATAAAAAGAAGCAAATCCTAAAAAGATGATTACACTTCCTAAGAGAATATAATAAAGTATCTGTATCATTTTCCAAGCACCTGCATTTTCCATATTTATATAGTATTAGTTTCTGTACAATTCGACTACTGAAAATTTCTGTTGAATATTTTTGCTAACGTTGGTAAAAAACAAAAAGAATTTAAAAATAAATAAATCACTAAACTTTAACGTTAGTTGGAATTTATATATGAGTCTAGTATAAAAAGGAGAATTTGTATCGAAATCAGTCGGACGGCTCCATTAATCAATTGTAAATGAGCTGTCTATTTTTACAGTTTTAATAAATCTATTCGTTCGACCAATTTTTAGACCAAACTGATATATTATTCTTGTTTCAGTCATCCTTTCTTTTCCTTAGCAAATATACGCATCTCCTTTTTAATAAGCACCCAGACATACTTATTTGTATATTATATTTTGAGGACAAACTATTCTTTATCTCATCCATTTAGAATTACATAATTTGTTGAATATTTGTTAGATATTTTAATCGTTTTCGTGTGAGTCTCAATTAATATTTCATGCATTGCTTGTTTCATTCTTTCAAAATCCCTATACCTTGCCGAATAATTTCAATCTCGTCCTGAGTACAATCTATTACGGTTGATGCAGTATCATTACCATATCCGCCATGAACAACATAATCTACTTTATCTTTATAAATGTCATGAATTAATTCAGGGTCAACCATATATTCATTTATTTCGTCCTTCGTTTTCACCGAGCTGACCATGAGCGGATTCCCTAATCTTTCGGCAAAAATGCGTGGAATATTATTATCCGGCACCCTGATTCCAATTGTCCTTTTCTTCGATTGAAAAATTTTAGGTACATTGGAATTGGCATTCAGAATAAAGGTAAAAGGGCCGGGCAAATTCCGTTTCATTACCTTAAATATATGATTACCAATTTGTTTGCTGTAAAACGAAAGATTACTTAAGTCTTTGCTAATCAGTGAGAAATTAGCTTTCTCTAATTTCGTTCCTTTTAACTCTGCCATTTTTTGCGCTGCCTTGGCATTTTTCATGTCGCAAGCAAAACTATAAACGGTGTCGGTGGGAATAATAATTAAGCCGCCGGTTTTTAGTACGTTCACAATATTGTCAACAGTACTTATTTTTGGGTTTTCAGGATAAATTTTAACTAACATGGCTCTATAAATTTAAAAATAGGGTTCTTCAGTAATCTGGTCGCGTGGAATATTGTAAGGATTGTTACGCTTAAATTCAGAGGCCAATTTTCGGGCTATTACCGGATGACTGGCATATTCACCTAAATCCTGATTTTTATCCAATAATTTGCCTAGGATTAAATCCACTTCATCGTAAGATTTTGCTTTTATTTGATCTAAATCGCTGTTTGTTATACCTAATCCATCGGTAGGTACCGCATAGATACAAGCACGTAGCGCCTCGGCAGCTTCCTTATTTTCAAGATTATCTGCAATATATGCAGATATAGTATAGACTTCTGTTTTCCAAAGGTTTTGTATCATTCCATAATCGCCAACATCGCCGTGTAGCGTCCAGAAACCAAGTAGTAACTCGGTGTAATTATCTGTGGATAAGACCATTCCATGATGTTTGGAGGCCAAGTCATAGAGATAAATCATTCTTGTTCTGGCTTTTATGTTTCCAAGCCGAATTTTGTAGGCATGATTATTTTTGTCGTCTTTTTCGCTATTTCCTATGACGAGAGAGGCCAATAGTTCAAACGAATTAGATAGATCAACATCTTCAAAATCAGTGCAGAAAAAACGTCCTACATTTCGTGCCCTTTCAATTTCATCGGGTTTATTTGTCGATATAGTTATACTTCGTCCAATAAGGTCGATACCCAATTCATCGCATACCGGTTTGGCTAATACTGCAGTAAGAGCACTGTCTATGCCGCCTGAAATACCTATGACAAGTGATTTCAGATTATGGTCATCGACATAAGTCTTTAGTATTTTTCTAATATTGCTTACGGTAGTTTTGTAATCTTTAATCATAGGTCAAATTTTTTTGTAAAATAATTAATTTTTTTCAAAAATAATTAATTATTTTGAAATTAAGATTAGTCGGCGGAAAATTTGTTATTTTTTTTTGAACAGTCAGGGCAAAAAGTAGCTCAATGGCCGTATTTCTTTTTCTGATTTTGAAACCAGCACCCACTCCCTGAGCAAATTGTTTTTTTTTGCTTAAATAACTGTAAATTAGTATATCTGTTAAACTTACCAGTTTATATTCATTGCTTAGTCGATATTCTGCCTTCATTCGGTTGTGATAATAATTTTGGACAATAAAACTGTTGGGTAAATAGCCAATTACGCTGTTTATTCCTCCTAAATAGCTCATTTCTGCCAGTTTTATTTTTTCGTAATCTTTTATTTGTAAGCTGTTTAATGCCAAAAATTGCCAACTACGGAGATTTAGAATCAGATTTAGGCTATATTCTAATTTTTGTCGTTTGATATGGTCTGTATTTGAGAAAGAAGCACTTGCTTTGGTTTCAATCCTTAGCTTTTTTATATTATTTTTATATTCTAAACC
>CAYQXT010000194.1:0-7260 GCA_964421365.1 uncultured Bacteroidaceae bacterium | reverse complement strand
GCGCTTTTCCATTTAAGACTATGTATGAGAGCTTCTATATGTGGTATTTTATTGTAAATATAGTCATCATGTGATTTCTTAAGAAAATAAACAATTGTTTTTACCGAAAATTTATTTAGATGCTTGTCTGGAGAATAGTCACTATAGGTGAATACATTCAATATTTCGGCCAAAAAATCGGGCTCGATTTCTTTTGTATTGCAGATTTGCTCTATCGTTTGGTCGCCAAAACCAAAATCTATTCCAAAACGCATAACAACAGGAACGGTATTGTAATTGGAAAGAACTACTTCAGCTAATTTAGACTTTCTTGTGATGTGCATTTTTATTTCCAAAAGTACAAAATCATAGCCAAAAAACAATCACAAATACCAAATAGGTATCATATTTGTTAGCCATGTTTCTGTAATATACTGATTGAATATGAAATAACAAAATCCTTTTCGTTATTTTGATAGCGGCTAAATATAATGACTAAAATTTTATATTTCGGATAATTCGACTTATTTTTAATGCAAATTGTATGGATATGGAACTTACAATGTTAAAAGAATTTTTATCTAAATACGTAAATTTTTCTACTGAAGAATTAGAAGCAATGTTCAGCTGTGTAGAAATAAAAGCGTTCAAAAAGCATGAAGTTTTTATACATAAAGGCCAAATAGCAAACCAGATTGCCTTTTCGTTAGAAGGTTATTTTCGGGCCTATATTTTGCACGATGGTGAGGAAATAACCCGCGATTTAACTCCTTTACATTCTTTTTTCACGGCACTACCAAGCTTTTCTGGAAAAACGCCTTCTTTTGAAATTTTTGAAGCCATTAATCCGGCAAAGGTCTTGCTCATAAACCGTTCTGATTTATATCATTTATATGATACATATCCTAACTGGGAACGATTTGGCCGCTTGGTTATAGAAGAGATGTTTATTAATGTGCAGTACCGGCTTTATTTATTTATCACACAAACAGCAGAAGAACGTTACCGCAATTTTCTTAAAAATTTCCCAGATATGCTTCAGACTATCCCACTGCAATATATTGCTTCGTTTTTAGGCATTAAACAACAAAGTTTAAGTCGATTACGAAAACAATTTAGATAGTTTTAATAAATCTATTCGTCCAACCAGTTTTTAGATCGGACTCATTATTTATTTATCCGTTTCACCACTTATCCATTTAATGGCTTCCTCTAGCGAAGTCACAAATTTTTCCTTATAAGTTCTATCCTCATTTTCATCAAATAACTGTTCTACCGACAATTGTTTGATGAAATCTTCATTATATATATGTGCAAATTTATCTATCACATTATTAAAATTACGGATTATGCCTTGATCTAATTTTTCCTGAATATCGGGTGTCAACATTACTTTTAAGTCTGTACTATCACCGATTACGTTTTTAACGCCTTCCTTTTTTACATAAAAGACAATTTTTTCTGCTTCTTCCTGAAAGCTGAGAATGTTCATCTCTCTGGTTTTACTTTTCCATTGAACCAATAGTACAGAGCTTTCTTTATTAAGCATACAAATCAAAAAATCAGAATTATAAACTGTCTCAAAATTTTCCATTCTAACTAATTTTAAGTTTTTATTTAATATATTAAAAAAAGATCAAATACAGGTAATAAAAAATATATTTGTAAACACCAAAGGAATATAAAGCTTACCAACCTTATAATCATAAGATCATGCGATAATTATCTACTCATTGCATCTATGCAAATTCAAGCATTGGTAAAGTTTAACGAATGATAATAAACGAAATAAGCATTTTTTGAGTACTTTTGTATAATTGTTTGGCGCTTGCCAGACAAATAAGCAGTTACAAGACGATAAACATAATCTATTAAAGAAATAATGAATTTATTGACAAAGTATTTTCCAGATTTAAGCCAAGAACAGTTGGTTCTATTTGATAAGATGGCTGAATTATATCGCTACTGGAATGAGCGGGTAAATCTTATTTCCCGTAAAGATATGGATGCTCTGGAAGAACATCATTTTTTACACTCTCTGGCTATCGCAAAAGCCTTTCATTTTCCCAAAAATTCGAGTATCGTGGATGTAGGTACAGGAGGTGGATTTCCAGGTATTCCGCTGGCTGTTCTCTTTCCTGAAACCCAATTTGTATTAATGGATTCTATCGGGAAAAAAATTAATGTGGTGAAGGAAGTAGCCAAAGCATTAAATTTACAAAATGTGGAAGCGATAAAAGCTCGCAGTAATGAATACAAGGATCAAAAATTTGATTATATAGTTAGCCGTGCGGTTAGTTCTTTGCCTAAATTTTATACAGAAACAAAGCACTTGCTCAACAAAAAGTCGGAATTTAAGCAAACAGGAATTTATTACCTAAAAGGGGGAGATTTTTTTGAGGAATTGAAAATTTTTCAGCAAACAAAAGTTCTTGCCATCCGGGAATATTTTGTGGAAGATTATTTTCAGCGTAAATACGTGGTTTATATACGGCCAAATCGCAGGTAATTCCGAAGCGATATAAAAGAATAGAACGCTAATTTATTAAGCTAATAATTCAAAAAAATCATATTCAATCCTAATAAGCATAATAAATCAGCGTCTAATTATTCTTTTTCAACTGAACTTTTTCAGATTAATATCTTTTTAAGCATCCTGCTACTTTTATTATATATTATGAGTTCGGTCTAAAAACCGGTCGGACGGATAAATTTATTAAAACTATAAAAATAAACAACTCACTTACAATTAATTAATGAAGCTGTCTGACCGGTTTTGATGCAAATTCACCTTTTATACTGGACTCTATTATTTTTTTGGAAACAAACTGTTCTTTAGCGAGAAACACAATTAATAATTTACTATTTCTTATTAAGCCTCTACAGCCTGATGTACTAGATTAGCTGCTTCTTGCAAAGTTATAGCCGATTGTACTTTTAAGCCCGAAGCATCTAATAATTTTTTACCTACCTCGGCATTTGTACCTTGTAAACGCACGATTATAGGTATTTTTATATCTCCAACAGCTTTATAAGCGTCCACAACTCCCTGTGCTACACGGTCACCACGAACAATTCCTCCAAAAATATTAACCAAAATGGCTTTCACATTCGGATCTTTGAGAATAATACGGAATCCAGCTTCTACGGTTTGAGCATTGGCATTTCCTCCTACATCCAAAAAATTGGCAGGATCTCCACCAGAAAGCTTGATAATATCCATAGTGGCCATGGCCAGCCCAGCTCCATTTACCATGCAACCCACATTCCCGTCTAATTTAACAAAATTAAGGTCGAATTTAGAGGCTTCTACTTCAGCTGGGTTTTCTTCCGTAATATCACGCATTGCGGAATAATCTTTATGGCGAAATAATGCGTTATCATCAATATTCACTTTTGCATCAGCAGCGAGAATTAAATCATCAGAGGTTTTAAATACCGGATTAATTTCAAATAAAGAAGCATCACTGCCATCGAATGCTTTGTATAGCGAAACCACAAATTTTGTCATTTGTTTAAAAGCTTTACCCGACAGTCCCAAATTAAAAGCGACTCTCCGTGCCTGAAAGCCTTGTAAACCAACTCGAGGATCGATTTCTTCCTTAAAAATCAACTCGGGTGTATTGGCAGCAACACTTTCAATATTCATTCCTCCCTGAGAAGAATACATGATAATATTTCTACCGGTATCGCGATTGAGCAAAACACTCATATAATATTCGCCAATATCTATTTTTCCGTCTTCGTTAGGATAGTAAATACTTTGTTCAACCAGTACTTTATGAACTACTTTCCCTTCTGACCCAGTTTGGTGAGTAACCAGAGTCATTCCCAATATTTGTTTTGCAAATTCTTCGACCTCATCAAAGGACTTAGCGATTTTAACACCACCACCTTTACCCCGTCCGCCAGCATGAATTTGCGCTTTTACAGCCCATGATTTAACGCCTGTGGCTTGTTGTATCTGACGGGCGGCCTGAACAGCTGCTGCTGGTGTATCGGCTATCTGTCCCTCGGGAACAGCAACACCAAATTCTTTTAGAATACTTTTTCCTTGATATTCATGAAGATTCATATCTTTGTATTTTAAATTTACATATCTTAATACGTTCCTAAATTACAATTTTTAGAAAGAATTAGGATATATTATTTTTATATTTTAGAACATTAATTGGTATAAAAATGAAGAAATTACTTAATAGTGAGCTAAATAGATTAGATGTAAAAAGTTTCAAAAGAGCAAAAAAAACACCTATTATTGTCATTTTAGATAATATTCGCAGTCTAAATAATATTGGTAGTGTTTTCAGGACTTCGGATGCTTTTCGTATTGAGGCCATTTATTTGTGTGGAATTACGGCTAGGCCTCCCCACCGGGATATTCATAAAACGGCCTTAGGTGCAACAGAAACCGTTAACTGGCTCTATTTTGAAAATACTTTAGAAGCTGTAAAGGAACTAAAGGATAGCAATTATGCTGTTTATGCAATTGAACAAGTAGAAAATAGTATTTTTCTCGATCAAGTGAAGATAAAAACTCATCAAAAATATGCTTTAGTTTTTGGACATGAGGTTCGTGGGGTTGCACAAGAAGTAGTAGATATTTGTGATGCATCTGTGGAGATTCCCCAAATAGGAACCAAGCATTCTTTAAATATATCGGTGAGTGCCGGCGTAGTTTTATGGGAATTCTTCCGACAATTAAAATAAACTCTCTTCATTTAAAGTAGAATGCCCACTATTGAAATATCATTTTGGATGGGTGAATTATTTAATTTGGTACGGATTGACGAAAGAATAATCTCTTTCTGTTTTTCCATAGGTAAAATAGCTATTCTGTTTATCAGCTTAGTTATCAGAACCAAGGCTTCATCTCTATCGGCAGAATTTATATCAAGGAAACCGTCTGTGAAAAAATAAAGTACATCGCCACTTTCTGCCACAAAGTTTTTTTCTGAAAAAAAAGCGGTTTCGTCTTGTTTGAAATTACCAATTTTTCTATTAATACCCTGAGTCATAAAACACTTCTTCTCTTCTTTTCGGTACAGAAGAGTAGGCAAATTTACCCCTACAAAATGTATGGCTATTTTATTGGACTCTAATTTTTCAATAGAAAAAACTGAAATATCCAATTTTGGTGGGGATTGAACAAAACTTATTTTACTTAATTTGGTAAATGTTTCATCAAATAAATTAACTATCTCAGCTATTTTCTTTTTTGAGTTTAGTAATAATAATTCTTTTAGTTGTTGATGAGCAAATAGGGATATTTGTGTAGCTGGAATACCATAATGATGCGTATCTCCCATGCCTATAATATATTTTTCTTCAAAATTTTGTTCATAAAAAAACTTCATAAAAAAAAAGAAATCAGAGGAGTTATTTTCTTTGGATAAAAAAATATTAAAATTTTCAAAAATGTAGTCAAATCTTTTTAAACTTCCAAGCATTAGTTGTTTGACCTTTGAAGTGTATAAATTAGCTAGAACCAGTTTTTCTTTATCTACTAAATTATGTTCTTGTATTTCTTTTTTCTCAAGATTCAGTCTGGCTACTTCGTCCTGAGTAGCCGATAATGCTCTTTTTAAACTCAAATTTTGATTATCTAAGATATTCTGTCTGGATTTTTTACGCAACTGACTAATATACAAAACCAAAAGAAGTATTATTGTACAAAAGAACAGGATAAGTAAAAACCAATAATAAACATGTTGATTATTGGTTTTTTTAAGTCCTCGTTTCTGCTTTTCAATTAAAAAGTTTCGCACATTCAATTCTTTATTTCTTTGGTCTAATAAATGTCTACTATTCTTTAATATTTCATTAAAGGCAAAAATTTCTTTTTGTTTTTCAGCTAATTCAAATTTTGAAATCCGGAGATCGAATAATTGTTTCTTTAAAAGTTTCTGTCTGGCATCTAACAAATCAAGGGTATGTCGCATGGCCTTTTTTTGACGTATAATTAGAATCTCCTTTAGTAGTAAAGAGTCACTATTGAGGACGATTAATTTTTTAAGGCTATCTAGCTTTTGTTTTTGGGAACTGGCATAAATTTTATTTTTTTCAATTTTCAGGCGGTTGTCTTCGATTATCCTACTTTGTTGCACCATCTTTTCCTGTACTCTTTTTAATTGACTATCTATCTGTTTATATGTGGATAGAATATCCTCATTATTCGCTCCTAATAGCAGTAAAGAAGCCGTAGCAACCAACTTTTGATTCAGTAAATTAATAGTATTTACCTGGAATAGTATTCTATCATTTTGATGAAAAAAATTAATCATCATATCTTCCGGATTGCTCAGATCTTCGGTAACTATTAAAATAGGAAATCCATAACTGAGTTTTCTTAATCGCTTAATTGAAGAGTTGAACTTTGGACTCACATAGATAATATTTGGGATTTCCCTAAAAAAACAATCTTTAAACACTCTAACAACAACTTTCTTTTTTTTAATTTTTTGATACTTCGCAGCACGAGCTAAATAGGGAAGTAGTTTTGAAGTATTGTCTATAACGCCAATAACAAATGTGTCCTTTTTCGTTTCGTCTGGCCAAAAAATATTTTCACCGAACCTAAAAATCAATGATGTTTTCAACTTGAACTCATTTATTTCATTTTGTGCCCAAATATTTGTCGAAAACAAGGAAAATATAGTAAATAAGGAACATATAAAAGTTCGCATTTTTCTTTTTGATTAGCGTCTGGTAAAATGAATGATTAAACAGTAAATTTATTCATTTTTTTAAGAAAAACGGAGATTATAAAAAAAAAAAAGCTTTTGAACTCAATAATTCGCTAAACTCTACCAAAATTTGAATTGGCAAATACTCGTTTACTATTTTTTCAAGCAAAAATTAAGCCTACATTAATTGAAAAATCATTTTTGAGGCTGAAAATATTTTATTCTCGCTACCCAAATTTAACTCTGAGGGTGTAACTTTACGAAATATTCTGTTAAAAAGATTTTTGTGGGGAAAAAAAGGGAGTACTATGTACTCCCAAAGACTGATAAGAAATGATTTTCAGTTTACTGAATCAGCAAGCTCACTACCGGGCTTAAATTTCACAACTTTTTTAGCCGCGATTTTAATTTCTTTACCTGTCTGAGGATTTCTACCTGTTCTGGCACTTCTGTTAGCTACAGAAAAAGAACCAAATCCTACCAATGCAACTCTGTTACCATCAGCAAGTGCACCTGAAGTAGCTCCGATAAATGCATCTAATGCTCTTTTAGCATCTGCTTTAGATAATCCGGATCTGCCCGACATTGCATCGAT
>CAYQXT010000193.1:0-7285 GCA_964421365.1 uncultured Bacteroidaceae bacterium | reverse complement strand
CGGGGTTGGTCGAGTAAAGCTTTCGTTGAGGCATAGCCAAAATAGGCATTCATGGCTATTCCGAGGAAAGTAAGTCCTCCAAGAATGGCATAGAATTGAACAAATTTTTTGAATTTAAATTCCCGTTCTTCAAAAAAACGAAGAAGAGAATAGAAAAATAGAAAGAGTAAAAATACGGCAATAAAAACTATGCCTTTGGTCTCAAAAATAAAGAATAAGGAGAGTGGATACCAAGCTATTTTACCTTGCATAAACCACTTTTCAAAAGCCCAGAGCATGAATGAAAAAAGCAGAACATTGTAAAATTGCAGATACCATGTCCCCCCTAAAACAACTACCGCCGAAAAATTAAGGAAGAGCGCCCCTATTATGGCCATTTTTTTATCTGTTTTGATTAACAGTAGATAGCGATAGAAGAAAAAAGCCGTAAAAAATAATTCGAGCATCACCACAAAGAAAATTCCGTAGGCTGTTTTATCTGGTGGTAGTAAAAAATATAGCGATTGAAAGGGAGCACGGATAAAACTAATCCAGCTGATACTTGTGGCTCCGCCCATCCCTGTGTAAAAGGAATAATATACTGATTCATGGCCGTGGAGTAATCTTGCCCTTTGAACAAAACCGGGGTAGAAAGTATTTACGGTATCGCTACCAATATCTTTGAAAATAAATAAATCTTTCAGCGTCCAAAAATTACGATAAACAAAAAAAACAAGCAGTAAAAAAAGAGCCGTATAAATATAATTGGCATTCTTTTCTATCCATATATTCAAATCTATTGATGATTTTACTTTTTGGGGTGGAGATGATTGTTTAATGCTTTTTTTTTGGTTCTGTGGTTTCTTATAAATTTGCTTTTTTTTCTTTTTGCTCATTCTTATTTATTTTGACAGATAAACATCGAAACCAAAAGTACGAAAATATCTTTTTTATCACAATGTTTCGCAAAGTTTTGCAGAAAAAGAAACAAGTTTCGTAGAATTTTGCAATTTTTATTTTTTACGTAACGAATCCTTTTAATCATAAGAATTATATGTAGATTGATTAGGATTATTAAGATAAATTAAGATTGACAGTAACTTATCCCAAAGATTGGCGCTCTATTCATTTTTTATTCGCGGAAATCATAAATAATCAACGTACTATTTCTTAATTGTAGAACGGAATTAATCATTGGTCATTCGTAATTTATATTTACTCAAGTCAATATCATATTTTTTAGCCAGCTTTTGTATTTGCTCTAAAGTGTTTGCTTTGAATTGTTTGTAAGCTTCCGATTGCGGATTTATCGGCCGATGTTGAACTGCTTTTTTAATTTTCTGAATTTCTACATAAAAGCTCATGGCTTCGGCAGAAAAATAAGTAGCTTGCATTTGCTGCCAAATATATTCTATGGCCAAATTACTCAGGTGTAGCATATCATCAGCATAGTAACGATAATCGCGAAGTTCGTCCATAAGAATTTCATAGGCAGGGAAATAAGTTACTTGTCTATTTTCTGTGAATTTGTAAAGGGCTGTAAATAAGTTTGATTTACTAATCTGATTACCAAAAGCTCCATCGCGCCAATGTCGTACTGGACTAACCGTAAAAATGATACTTGCCTTTTGGTTTAGCTTTTTCAGGTCGTTTATACTTTTTTGTAGGGCTGCCTGTATTTCTCCCTGACTTAAAAATCTGCTTCTAAATAGTTTGGCTGCTTGCTTGTGGCAGTTAGCTACAATTTGCTGATTACTAATTAGCTCAAAAACAAAAGAACTTCCAAAAGTAAGGAAAATAAATTCTGCCTCTTTAAGCTGCTGATTAGCCTTCTCAATGGAACGGTTGATTCTTTCTATCGTTTCTGTTTGTCCTTTGGCAGCATAATCGCTATGTAGTTCGTAGCTCTGCCAGCGATTTGCTGTATGGAAAAAATCTGCTTCACTAAAGTAGCTTTGTTCAGCAATCCGGTGAATACAATTAGCTATAGAATGGGGGTTATAGAGGATTCCAAAAGGATTATATAGCACATCAAAATTAGATTCTGTAAATTTTTGGCCGATATTTTGGGTAAAGCAGGAACCGCAAAGAAAAAGTTTACTTTTGGGCTTTATCTCATGTTCAAATTTGGCAATTTCTATTTCTGTTCTAAATTTCATTACTTTAATTTTTGATATTTACTACATAGACACATAAATAATAAAAAAAAGATTTTTGAACCATATTAGTTATATTAGTACACATAGTGAAAATTTTTCTAAAATTTTCATCACTTTTTTACTTAAATTTATTTATTCACGTGTGTCTCGGAAAGCCCGCTGGATCGCTCAAAAAAATATACAAATAAATAAGTTTGACTCTTTGTTCCTTTCCGAATCCAGAATCCTAATTCCCAATCTTCATTCATCCACCACTAATTTATAGCCAATTCCTTTCAACGTTTTAATGTATTTGTCGCCTAATTTCTCTCGTAATTTACGGATATGAACATCTATGGTGCGGTCGCCTACAATAACATCGTTGCCCCAAACCTTGCTGTAAATTTCTTCGCGGGTAAATACCTTTCCGGGTTTTGAGGCTAAAAGATACAGAAGTTTGAACTCTTTTTTTGGCAAATAAAATTCTTTATCCCCAATATTTACTAAAAATTTTTCTGTATTAATTTGTAAGTCTCCTGTTCTCAGGATTATTGATTCTTTTTCGTCCTTTGGTTTGTTGCGTTTAGTGCGTTTGAGCAAGGCTTTTATCCGGCTAATTAACACTTTGGGCTTTATGGGTTTTGTAATATAGTCATCGGCACCAGCATCGAAGCCGGCAATTTGCGAATAATCCTCACCACGGGCAGTGAGCATGGCTATAATCACATTTTCCAGTTCCTTGATTTTGCGCAATTCCTGACAGGTTTCTATACCATCCATTTCGGGCATCATCACATCCAACAATATCAGATGAGGCCGAACTTCGAGCGCTTTTTTTATGGCTTCTTTTCCGTTATTAACGGTATAGACTTTAAAATGTTCCCTTTTTAGATTAAAGCCTACAAATTCCAGAATATCAGGTTCATCATCTACGAGTAATATGGTGTAGTCGTTGTTCGTCATTTTTATTTGTTTATATTTCAATATTCGATTTATGGTTTTGACAAATCAGACTCGATGGGTTTTTAAAACCCATCGAGTCTTGTTGCCACTTCATCCATTTAAATTTTTATATTCACCCATAGATTTATTAAAGCTGTAAAAATAAACAGCTCACTTACAATTGATTAATGAAGTCGTCCGACCGATTTCGATGCAAATTCACCTTTTTATACTGAACTCATTTATAACATTTCAATGATGCTCGTAGGCGAGTTATAGCTCATGCTATGAGGTCGCCGCTCTTTACTTTTCTCTCATCACTTTTCACCTTTTAGCTAGTGGCAAAATTTTATATTTTTATAGAATTTCGCATTAAGCAAAAGTAAAATTATTGTTACAATATTTTACTTTTTCGTTAAATTTTTCCTCAATTTCAAGTTCGTATTAAATTCTTATCGTATATTTGATGTAAATTCATTTATAAAAAATAGGGTATGTCGAATAAATTACATGAAATATTAGCCGTTGAGCAAGACAGAAAAAATAAGGCGAATAAAAAAATAGGGGAATCAGTAAAATTATTTACAAAAAATCCGGCTACTTTCGATGGAATGATAAAAAAATATATTCCTATGGAAGAATTTGCCGAACAAATACCGGAGGAAAGCAAAGAAATGGTTTCTACGGTGGCTAATATTCTTAAAGAAACGCTGGAAACGGTAATCACCTCAGTTGATGCCACATTAAGCAAAGAGGAAACCAATTCTTCGGGACTTGCAAAGGCAGAGTTAATGGTTGAAAACAGAAATTTTGGTATCTTCTCGGCCACAACCCTTTTAGCTCTTGAAACTCATTTGCAGAAAACATACGATTTGTACAAAGCGATACCGATTTTAGACACCTCTACAAAGTGGTTTTTTGATGAGCAAAACAGTT
Source organism: uncultured Bacteroidaceae bacterium (assembly GCA_964421365.1). GTDB lineage: Bacteria > Bacteroidota > Bacteroidia > Bacteroidales > DYOH01 > CAYQXT01. The sequence goes on along the minus strand of CAYQXT010000193.1, from coordinate 3,290 downwards.
TATACAGAACAAAAGAGGAGGTGAAATTCAGGACTATTAAACGCCCCAAAGTAATCGTGAAATATGAGGCAACAGATAAGCATCCGGCACAAACAGAAATTTTAAATATTGATTATCAAGTGGGTAAATATGAAACAACTTATTTTTCAGGAAAAATAACACCAGTGCAAAAGACACAATTGATTAGCAAATTAGAAAAAATGATTGAAGCTGTAAAAATTGCCCGAACAAAAGCAAATAATGTAGAAGTGAAAAATATTAAATTAGCTAAAAATATTTTTGATTTTATACATCAGGATATACTAAAAATTTACTGACAAGTTTTTTTTTTGATTTATGTGATTATCTAGTAATATGATGTGAGATAAATGTTTAGAAATAGTTATATAATTGTTATAAAGTAGTAATTACCTAAGTACCTACTAACAATGTATTACAATTTAGAAGCGGTTGAATATAAAGATATGGAGATAGTATTAGTTTTATCCTTAGTTTTAATAACTGTGGTTAATCAGTTATTCAGCTTTAGATTATCGCTCCATAGCCTAAGTTTTAGGTATTTATGTATTGATAAATAATATTAAATTACTGAGACAGAGGTTCGAATCCTCTTCCTTCTGCTAAAACACAAAAAAATAAATATAGGAGGATAGCTCAGCGGAAGAGTGCAGTAAATGTTGTTATAGGTATTATTTATTCATTACATATTGAAATGCTATAATATAATAGCACGATATTGTAGATCAACTGGTAGATCGTCAGTCTCATTCGCTGAAAGTTAGTGGTTCGATTCCACTTGATATCACGGGTGGTTGCAAGGCTTATGCAATCACCCTTCTTTATAAGTTTATGATTAATTGTGAGTTATAATACTGATGCAGTACTAACTAACTGCATTACCATTGTTTATACTGCTGTCTGGCTGCAAAAAGTGCAGACTACCATCGGCATCCGAAACCATTAAAATCATACCTTGCGACTCAATGCCTTTTATTTTGCGGGCTTCTAAGTTCACCAAGACGGTTACTTGCTTGCCAATAACCTCTTCGGGTTTAAAATATTCGGCGATTCCCGAAACTACCGTACGCTGGTCTATACCGGTATCAATTTTTAGCTTGAGTAGTTTTTTTGTTTTGGCTACTTTTTCGGCTTCTATGATAGTGCCTATGCGCATATCCAATTTTTGAAATTCATCATAAGAGATGTTCTTTTTGACCGGCGCGATATTATTTTTGGCTTCGTTCATGAGCTTACTTTTTTGTAGTTTGTCTATTTGTGCTTGTACGGCCTCGTCTTCTATTTTCTCAAATAATAAGCCCGGTTTGGTGTTTATCTGGTGGCCAATAGACAAGAGGTCTTTCCCGGCATTTTGCCATTTGGCTTTATCCATTTGAAGAAAAGCACGAATTTTTTCGGTAGAAAACGGAATAAAAGGCTCTAAAACAACAGATAGATTGGCCGTTATTTGCAGACTAATATTTAAAATAGTCTCAACGCATTCTACATCGGTTTTATATACTTTCCACGGCTCGGTTTCGGCCAGATATTTGTTGCCCAAACGGGCTATATTCATGGCCTGTTTTAAGGCTTCGCGGAATTTGAAATTTTTGATATTCTTTTCTACTTCCGAGGGTAATTTGGCCAGTTCGGACAGCGTTTCTTTGTCTTGCTCTGTGAGTTCATGACGAGCCGGTACTTTACCTCCAAAATATTTGTTGGTTAAAACAAGCGTACGATTAATAAAATTACCTAAAATACCTACCAATTCGTTGTTATTGCGATTCTGGAAGTTTTTCCAGGTAAAATCATTGTCCGAAGTTTCGGGTGCATCGGCTGTTAAAGCATAGCGCAGAACATCCTGCTTGCCTGGAAAATCTTCGAGGTATTCGTGCAACCATACCGCCCAGTTGCGCGAAGTGGAGATTTTGTCGCCTTCGAGATTTAGAAATTCGTTGGCCGGTACATTATCCGGCAAAATATAATCGCCATGAGCCTTCAGCATAGTAGGAAAAATAATACAGTGAAAAACAATATTATCCTTACCTATGAAATGGATCAGACGGCTGTCCTTGTCCTTCCAGTATTTTTCCCAGTCGGGTGTAAGCTCTTTGGTAGCCGAGATATAACCTATAGGCGCATCAAACCAAACATATAAAACCTTGCCATAGGCATCTTCTACCGGCACCGGCACGCCCCAGCTCAGGTCGCGGCTAACGGCACGCGGCTGTAAGCCTTGATCTAACCACGATTTGCATTGCCCGTAAACATTGGGTCGCCAGTCTTTATGTTCTTCCAAAATCCATTGGCGCAAGAAAGGTTCATATTTATCCAGTGGCAGATACCAGTGTTTGGTTTCTTTCAGAATAGGATTATTGCCGCTAATGGTCGATTTGGGGGTTATCAGCTCGCGCGGACTCAGCGAACTGCCGCATTTCTCGCACTGGTCGCCATAAGCACTCTCGTAGCCACAGTGCGGACAAGTGCCCATAATATAGCGGTCGGCCAGAAATTGTTTTTCGGCTTCATCATAGAACTGTTCGGTGGTCTGTTCAATAAAATCATTATTGTCGTACAGCTTGCGGAAAAAGGCCGAAGCGGTTTCGTGGTGCGTAGCATTACTTGTGCGCGAATAAATATCAAAGGAAATACCCAAATCATCAAAAGATTTTTTGATGATACTGTGGTATCTGTCCACGATTACCTGCGGACTTACCCCTTCTTTTTTAGCTTTTAAGGTAATAGGTACTCCGTGCTCATCCGAGCCGCATACCCAGAGTACATCTTCTTTCTTTAGTCGTAAATAGCGGACATATATATCCGCAGGGACATATACACCGGCAAGATGTCCGATATGAATAGGGCCGTTTGCATAGGGCAAAGCGGTAGTAACCATCGTGCGTTTAAACTTCTTATCCATTTTATTTCTTTATCCTGATTTGTATAAAACAAGGAACAAAGATAAGAATTAATTAATAATTACAAATTACTAATTCTGTGGACGTATGATTGAATTAATCGCAATTAACTATTAACAAAAATATGTTTTTTAATAGTTTAAGGATATATCTATTTCTTTATATTTGTACATAACTTTAAAAATATAATGAAATGGACAAACAACATGGTTTTGACACAAAATTAATTCATGCAGGAGCCTTCAAAGACCCTTTGGGAAGTGCTACTGTACCTATTTATCAAACCTCAACTTTTAGCTTTAAGAGTGCGCAGTATGGTGCCGATTTATTTGCCGGAAAAGAAAAAGGCTATATTTATACCCGCATTGGTAATCC
>CAYQXT010000192.1:0-7316 GCA_964421365.1 uncultured Bacteroidaceae bacterium | reverse complement strand
GTCCGATCGATTTCGATGCAAATTCACCTTTTTATACCAGACCCATATATAATTATTATCTAACAATGTATAACTTAGTAGAATTGTCTACAATTAATGAATTTCCAACAAAGAAAAGCTTAATCAGAAAATAAGAAGATTCCTTCTATTTCGCTTTGAAATGAGAATTTAAAAGCTTATTTTAGAAAAAAATAAGTTATGCGGAAAAAATTATTCATTGTCCTCTGTCTTATTAGTTCCTTTATTAGTGTTTACGCACAGTCCTACCATACTTCTGGGTTCAAATTTTATAAAAAAACGAAGAAGGTCAGAATACCATTTCTAAGCATAAATAATTTGATTATTATAAAAATAAGTATAAATGGTTCGCCAAAATATAATTTCATTTTAGATTCTGGAGTTCGTAAAACGATTATCATCTCGCTAGAACCTCAGGAAAGTTTGCAGATTAATCAGGCTCGTAAAATAAAAATAAACGGATTAGGAAAGGGGAAAGCAATAGATGCCTTTCATTCTATAGGAAACTCCATGAATCTCTCTAATAAAGTTATTGGTATTAATCAGGAACTAATTATTCTTTTGGATGATATTTTCCATCTAAAATCCCAATTAGGAATACCCATACACGGAATAATCGGCTACGATCTGCTTAGGCACTTTGTTACTAAAATTAATTATGAAACATTAACAATAACCTTTTATACCCCCGAAGAATTTATTTATAAAAGAACAATGGGACAAAAACTCACCATGAAAATATTTAGCAAAAAACCTTATATTATAGGCCAGACCGAAGCCTGTAATGATTCATCGAAAGATGTTAAGTTGCTTATTGATAGTGGTGGAAGTATGCCTATCTGGCTATATGTAAATACTAAGAATGGAATTTGCTTACCTCAAAAACATATTAGAGCTAAATTAGGGGAAGGACTAAATGGTAAAATCGAAGGTCTGGTGGGAAGAATTTCATATCTCCAAATTGGTAAAGTTAAGTTTATTAATCCTATTTGTAATTTCCCCGACTCAAGTTCAATTTACAATGTAATTGCAATGGATAAAAGAAATGGAAGTATTGGCACGGATATACTCCGAAGATTTACTTTTTATCTGGATTACCCCCACCATGAATTTATTTTTAAAAAAAACACAAACTTTCACGAAGCTTTTAATTATAATATGAGCGGTTTAGAAATATTAAAACCTTACCCCAAACTTCCAATTTATACAATTGGAAATGTAGTGAAAAATTCACCGGCAGGCATAGCTGGATTAAAAATAAATGACCAAATACTTTTTATGAACGGGAAAATAGCTTTGAAATTAAGTTTGGATGAAATTAATTTTATTTTACATACGCACGACAATAAAAAAATTAGAATGGTCGTTCAACGTGGAGAAAAAGAAATAAAAGTTGTTTTTAGACTAAAAAAAATAATTTAGTGGTATAGATTTTGATTTTTGTTAGTAAAAAAATTAAAAAAACTATATCTTCGTTTCAAAATTATAAAGGCTATGCATCAACCAAAATTTATTGTAATATTCCTGTTAATAACTCTCATTAGTACACAATTCATTAAAGCGCAGGAAGTGTCCGATTTACTTTCGGACGAAAGACTCTCGGCGGCAAAAGACTTTTTATCCCTTGAGGAAGCCCTAAAAGACCCCTTACACGTCTATAAACTAACAATAGATGATAAAGGATTAACCGAAATCCCCCCCGAAATTGCTCAATTTAAGAATTTGCAATCCTTAGATTTATGGAAAAACCAAATTACGGAACTGCCCGATTTTATTTTCCGAATGAAAAAACTCCAATATCTGAATCTTGGCGGAAATCAAATAAATAATCTGCCTGCTGCAATAGGAAAATTAAGCCAACTAAAAATGCTCGATTTAGAGGGAAACATGATTACTTCGGTACCTGATGAAATTACCAATTTGACTAAATTAGAGAATTTAGCCCTCGGAGGAAATCAAATAAAATCATTACCATCCCATATCGGCCTCTGCGAAAATATCCTTAGCATAACCCTATGGGGAAACCAATTAACCCGATTACCCAAAAGTTTTGGCAATCTTTTGAACTTACAAACATTAGATTTATCAGACAATAACATTACGGTATTACCAATGGAAATTGGCTACTTACAAAACTTGCAAATTGTAGAATTAGCAAATAATAAGTTAGTCTCTCTGCCGCCCGGAATTGGAGAGCTTGTAAACATTCCCTATCTAAACTTGTCCGGAAATCAGCTTGTTACACTCCCGAAGGAAATTGGTAAGCTCAAATTTTTGCAAATGATAGACTTAAGGGACAATAAACTCTCCGCATTACCCGATCAATTTTCTAAACTTCAAAATTTATCTTCGGTCGATTTATCTAATAATAAATTATTGGCGTTACCCAAAAATATAGGTTCACTAACAAATATCAGAACGCTAAAATTAGCCAATAATAAGCTTCAGACGATACCATCCGATTTAGCAAAATGTGTAAATCTAACGGAATTAAACCTCGAAAATAATCATATAAGCGAAATCCCTTCAAAGCTGACCAAACTTACATTTCTTAGCGTTTTGAATTTGAATTTTAATGAGATTATTGTACTTCCAAATTCAATAAACAAAATGAGTAATCTTATGGAAATCCGGTTAAGAAATAATAAACTAACAGAACTGCCAGATGGGATAACCAATCTTAATAATCTTCAAATATTAGACATGGCAAACAATCAATTAGTGGAATTGCCACAAAATATTGGAAAACTTAGCAATTTAATGCAACTTAATTGTAAAAATAATTTATTATCTGCTCTGCCAAATAGCATTTCAACACTTAAGAGTCTTAGATATTTGAATTTACAAGACAATGCAATTTCTTACGATGACCAGCTAAAATATGAAAACTGGCTAAAAAATCAAATAGCTGAAGGTTGTAAAGTAAGATGGTAAGTAATTATTAATTGTTAATGCTGTTTGTCGAGAGAAAATAGTTATACTAACGCGTTTCTGAAATTTGTAAATTATTATAGTTAAATTATATAGATTCTGAAATGAGCAAAATATAGTATGTAAAATGTGATATCGGCACGATCAATGTCATTAGGTTAAATTTGGCCGAAACGTTTCCAACGTGCCAAGAGGCACTTGGAAACATCATAATATTAAATTTTACCTACATATTTCTTATCATTTTCTAGAATATGAGAAACAAGCCAAGTTCTTAAAAAAATCATTAAATCTAAATTAATATTTTTCTTTTCTACTTTATATTTATGCGCAATATTATCCAATTTAGAGATAAAAGCTTTATGTAAGACTATGTGTTCTTCACTGTTCTCGTAATTATGCTTTTCAAATAATTTTTCCTCCGTAGAAAAATGATATTTTGTATAATTTTGGAGTTCCAATAGTGTTTCATCTATCTTCTCTTCGGACATTCCCGAACTGGCGGCTTCATAAAAATCATTAATAACATCAATCCATTTTTTATGTTGGCTGTCAATTAGTGCATTTTGTACTGAAAAACTGTCATGCCATGAAATTAATTTTTTTTTCCCATTATATATTTTAATTATGCAAATGTGTGCTTTTTATGTAAATTACCTAACTATTTAGTATGAAATATAAATCAAAAGATTACAAATAGTCCTAAAATTGTAAATATATCATTTTGGTGAAATGTGTTAGTTTTTGTTATATAGGACATTACGATTTATGATAATAAAATTACATAAAATTAATGAATTTTTAAATCACAAACCTAAATACTTTTTTTAAAACAATATCTTAAAATAAGCTAGTTTATCTTGTTAAAAAAAATAAAAATTAGAGTTAAAAAATAGTATAATTGGCTTAGAAAGAAATATGGTATGTAATTTGGACGATTCACCAAAAAAACTAAAAAAAGTATGGATTTTTTCAAACCATTAAATGTTGAAGACAATAAATCAAGTCCTAAAGAGATAAAAGGAGAAGCAGAAAAAGTGGAATGCCTGATATTAGGCTCAGGTCCTGCTGGCTATACCGCAGCTATTTATGCTGCACGTGCTGGTTTAAAACCTGTTATGTACCAAGGAATGGAACCCGGTGGACAGTTGACAACCACAACCGAAGTGGATAATTTCCCAGGCTATCCACAAGGTATCACCGGACCGGTAATGATGGAAGACTTAAAAGCTCAGGCCGAACGTTTCGGAACAGATATCCGCTGGGGGTTAGCAACTTACTCTGATTTGAGCAAACGCCCTTTTAAACTTATCGTTGATCAGGAAAAAGCTTTAGAAGCTGAAGTTTTAATTATTGCTACTGGAGCAACCGCTAAATATCTTGGCATCGAATCGGAAGAAAAATTTAAAGGAGCAGGAGTTTCGGCCTGTGCTACCTGTGATGGTTTCTTCTATAAAGATAAAATTGTTGCCGTTGTTGGTGGTGGCGATACTGCTGCAGAGGAATCCAGTTATTTGGCAGGTTTAGCAAAAAAAGTATATTTAATTGTACGTAAGCCATATTTGCGAGCCTCTAAAGCAATGCAAAATAGAGTACTGCATACCGAAAATATCGAAGTACTTTTTGAGCATTCAACAAAAGAAATAATAGGAGATTCTGTTGTAAACGGAGTTATTCTGACAAAAAATAAGGGCAAAGAGAACGAAAATGACGTGAAAGTAGATATTGATGGATTTTTTGTTGCTATTGGCCATAAACCTAACTCTGGTATTTTTGAGCAGTATTTAGATTTAGATGAAATTGGCTACATAAGAACTATTCCGGGTACTTCCAAAACAAACATCCCTGGAGTTTTTGCCTGTGGTGATGTTCAAGACCCTGTTTATCGTCAGGCGATTACTGCTGCTGGCTCAGGTTGTATGGCCGCATTAGATGCCGAACGATTTATTAAAGAATAATACCGCACAAGGTCTTTTTTTATTGGATTTTATATTTCCTTGAACTAAACATTGTTTTTTATACAAAATTTAGTTCAAGGAAATATCAATGTTCTATTGTTGTTTGCAGTTTTATCTACACTTTGGAAAGTTAATTGTCTTTTAGCGACAAACAGTATTTACCTTTCACAATTATCAATTCACAATTCTTTAAAATAACTTTTGGCAATATCAAAATAAGACCAGCCTAGTAAAACTATTGGTATGCTTATTAAAAAATGAATACGAATATTTAGATTATTCCAGATGATATTACTGGCAAATAGAAAGCCACCAATTGTGAAAGAAACAAAAACAAAGAACCAGATTAGTTTTCGACTAAATCCCATACTTTTGAATCCCAAAAACCAAAACAGACTCCCGAAAACCAAAAAAACAAAGATTAAAATAAAAGCGGCAAAACCAGAGTCCTGTTTGATATAATTTTGCATTAACAAATTTAAATAAGCATTTATATTAATTAAAATTCCTGAAGTATGCTCTCCAATCGGAGTTGTATAACTATCTGGTTGTTGGTTATATTTATTGGTATAATTATCAAATAATCCTATGAACAATAGCTTTTTATTGAGTATCTTGCTTAACTGTTTTTGAGGAATTTCATTTATAAAATCGCTTAAGCTATAGGTAGAAACCGAACGCTCTTTATCCTCAATATCCTTATTACGCAAAATAAATCTAAGTTCCTTAAAATTATCTAATTCGATAGCCTCAAGAGGAGAATTACTTGATGGCCAATTCTTTTGAGCTAAGATATAAGGAATAGAGTTATAGGTTTTAAGTTTTGTTGTAAATATCCGATATAGATAATAACGATAACTATGTGTAAAATCTTTTTTCCATGCATAAGCGTAAGCTCTCGTATTCCCCGTATTTTTAGATTCTGAATATTTGATAATCAGGCTATCGGCAATAGGATTTTTAATAGTAAGGGCCAAACTCCGTGAAAATAATAATTTTGGAGTAACTAACTGTTGATCAAATTCCTCTAATTTAGGTAATAACAAAGTATCTTCCTGCTTTAAAAAAGATAAATCATAATCAAGAAAAGCCATATCAAACTCCGATTTGTGCTCAAGTAAAATGCTTAAAAGTGTATCAATACATTTCTTTTTAACCCGGTCTGTTTCGGTATTAAAACATTTCTTGTCTATATTAATAAAAACTAAGTTTGAAAGTAAATTTTCCACTTTTTTATATCCATTATTATCCTTACTATCAATAGTATATTCATTTTGTAATCGATCAAAATAAATATTTTCGGAACTTTGAAAAAAACTGGAGCGCCCAAAAAAATAAAAAAGGATAAAGGCTATTAATAGATAAAGAGTGAAAGCTACCAAAAATTTATTAAAATTTATTTGCATGACATTTAATCTTTTGAGAAAGCAAGATAAAAAATGTTTTGAATATATTATGAAAAAATAAAGACTTTTCGTAATTTTAAAAAATAAACCCTAAGAATAAAAAATTATGATGTTTGATTTTACTTCATGGTGGAATGGCTTATCAATGATGCAACAAATTTATTGGTTAGTTACTATTCCTTCTACATTATTATTTGTTATACAGCTTATTCTGACTTTTGTCGGTGGCGATTTAGATGCTAGTACAGGAGATATTGATACGAATATTGATGCTGGTATTGATTTTGGATTGCATTTTATGAGTGTGAAAAATATGATTGCTTTTTTTGCCCTCTTTGGATGGTCTGGATTAGCAGCTATTGACGCCGGATTAAAAACAATGGTAATCTTACTAATCTCCTTTTTTGCAGGTACTTTAATGATGGTAATTATGGCTAGTATTTATTATTTCATGAGCAAACTTACCGAAAGCGGTACCTTAAAAATGATAAATGCAATAGGTAAGATAGGAGATGTATATATTACTATTCCGGCCAAAAAATCAGGAATGGGACAGGTTCAGGTCAAAATTCAGGGAAGTTTGCATACCCTCGAAGCCATGACCGAAGAATTAGAAGCAATCAAGACAGGCTCTTTAATTGAAGTAACAGATGTAGTTAACGACCAGATTCTGATTGTGAAACAAAGTCGTTAAACTGAGAGATGAAAGTTAAGTTATAAATAATTTGTAATTAATAATTAAATTCAAAACTATGGGACAATTTGTAGTTACTGCCGTTGTACTTATTATTTTATTTGTTTTTATTTTGATTTATTCCCTGTTTAAGAGGTATAGGCGTTGCCCATCCGATAGAATTCTGGTCGTGTATGGTAAGATTGGAAGCGACACAGGGAAAACAGCCAAATGTATTCATGGAGGTGCTGCTTTTATTTGGCCAGTCATTCAAGACTTTGCTTTTATGGATTTAACTCCTATTCCAATAGAGGTTGATTTGGAAAATGC
>CAYQXT010000191.1:0-7317 GCA_964421365.1 uncultured Bacteroidaceae bacterium | reverse complement strand
GGATTCGAACCTGTGACCCCCTGCTTGTAAGGCAGGTGCTCTGAACCAGCTGAGCTAATCGCCCGATGACTTGTTACGAGTGCTTTTCCGTCTAAAAGCGATGCAAAGATACGTGCTTTTTTTTAACCTCCAAATTTTTTAAAAAAAAAATATATTTTTTTTTATCATAAAATATTAAAGGATTGATTTTCAATATGTATTCTATATTTTTTTAGAATATTCAAAACTAATTTTTTTTTTTTACGTATCAAAGAAAAAACTAAATTAGCAGTTGTAAAAATTAAAATGATGCCATCACGACAACACGAATCTTTAAAAAACATACTCAATAAAGCGGCTAATCCGCTGAAGAGCAAAGGGAAAATACCTGAAATTCACCACATGCGACACCTTCTGGAAATGGGAACATTTTTCTATTTATTGCCTTGGGGCGTCCATCAAAAAAAAATAAAAATAAAAATTCGGGAAAAACTCTTCACCCATATCGAAGCAGACCTTTTAGTCCCAATAAATGCCGACAAAAATAAAATTCTACTGCACTTTCATGGGGGAGGATATACTATAGGCTCAGTAAACTCACACCGCTCATTAGTAGGGAAAATCGCAAAAAAAGCCGGAATTATTGCCCTACTTCCCGACTATAGAAAAGCGCCCGAGAATCCCTTTCCTGCTGCCCTTGAAGATGCCTACTCTGCCTATATGTCTCTCATAGACAGGGGAAAGAAGCCTAAAAATATAATTCTTTCCGGCGATTCGGCTGGTGGTGGACTGGCATTTTCTTTAATTCATCTTCTTAAACAAAAAGGCGAGCCACTGCCCAAAGCCATAATCGGTATGTCACCATGGGTAGATTTAGCAGCAAAAGGAGATTCTATTCTTAAAAATAAAGATAACGACCCATTGATAGACTTGCTCAAAATGAAAAAATGGGCAGAAATGTACGCTGGAAACGAAGATTTAACGAATCCACTAATATCTCCACTTTACGGCAATCTGCATGACTTCCCTTCCTTCCTTTTACAATGCTCTAACACAGAAATGCTTTACGACGATTCCCGCAGAATGTATAATAAAGCAAAAGAAGCCGGAGTAGAAGTCGAATTGCAAGTATGGAATAACCTAATCCATTGGTGGCATCTATTTCAAAGAATTGTACCTGAAGCTAACGAAGCAGTTGAAAGAATTGTAGATTATATAAAAAAAATATATCAGAATGACATGGATGTTGCAAAACATATTCAATAACAATCGACTACTATAATCAAACCTCCAAGTCCTCTTTTATTTTATTTAAAATAATATTAAGCATAATAGCCTTATTATCAAATAAATACAAATAGACGTTTTCAAAAGTTAAAACTTTCGACTTATTTGGATTTTTTTTCGAAAATAAAGATATTTGCACAAAATAAAAAAAAAGAAAAGAAAAATTGTTTATTCTCTTTTTTTTTAGTAAATTACTATGCAAACATAACAATTAACCATTTAAAATTATGAATTATGGAAAATTTATTTAAAAAATTCGTGTACACAGGTGTAGGTCTAGTTTCTTTAACCAAAGACAAAGTACAAAAATTAGCTGATGAACTGGTTGACGATAACAAAATTTCGGCAACTGAAGGTAAAAAGTTAGTAGAAGACTTTTTGAAAAACACCAACGAAAAACGTAAAGACCTTGAAGAACAGCTAAAGAACGTTGTCGAAAAAGTTGTTAAGAAATTTAATTTCGCCAGCACAAAGGAAATAGAAGCCTTAGAAAAAAGGATTAAAGATTTAGAAGCAGCTTTATCCGAAGATAAAAAATAAATTTTAAAGATAAAAAGAATGGAAAATCTATTTAAACAATTCATTTATACTGGAGTTGGTATGGTGTCTCACTCCGCAGAAAAAGCAAAAAAGCTCATTGACAAACTTATCGAAGAAGGGAAATTAAGTACAGAAGAAGGCAAAAAATTAGTCGAAGATTTTAATAAAAATACCGAAACAAAAAAAGACGAACTAGAAACTCAATTTTCTAGCTTAATCGAAAAAATTGTAAAATCATTCAAATTTGCGACTAACGCTGATATTAGCAATTTAGCGAATCGTGTTACCATGTTAGAAGCCGTTTTGGCCAATAAAAAAGATGCTGCCGAAACCAAAACCACTGCAAAACCAGCAAAAAAGCCAACAAGCAGAACTAAGAAAGCAACTCCCAAGACTGACGAAGAAACAAATAAAGCCAAATAATTTAAGGCTAGAACTACAAAAAAGCCAAGCCCATTTTGGTTTGGCTTTTTTGAGATATTCATAAAAAATTATACTTTCACGCCAATTAACTAAGAAAACCAAAGCATGATATTCGACAGGACTGTCAGCAACATTACCAGAGTCAGCGAAGTGATAAACATCTTGTTGAAATACAGCTTCGAGGATATTGTGAGTTCTACAGCTCTGAAAAAATTTATTCCTACAAAACAACAACTTTCATGGACGCGAGCAGATAAATCGGTTTTTGATTACAATCGCTGGGAACGTATCCGAATGGTTATTGAAGAATTAGGGCCAACTTATATCAAATTGGCTCAAATGCTTAGTAATAGACCAGATATAATCCCCACAAAACTAATTGAAGAATTCGCCAAACTTCAAAACGAAGTTCAGCCCTTTAGTTTCAAGTTAGCCAAACAGATAATCGAAAGACATCTGGCTAAAAATATCGAATCTACCTTTATGTTTTTTGACAGTATGCCCATTGGCTCGGCTTCTATTGGTCAGGTTTATAGGGCTCGTCTTCTTGATGGCAAAGATGTGGTTGTTAAAATCCGCCGCCCCGGAGTCGTTCGCAAAGTAAAAACCGACCTCTCTCTCCTCCGCGAATTGATTAGCCTTACAGAAAACTATTTCATTCAGAATGGTATCCTTAATCCTTTAAATATTGTTGATAGTTTTGAAGAAGTGATGCTACAAGAATTAGATTATTCGTCAGAAGCGAAGCACATTACCAACTTCCAAAGATTATATAAAAACAATCGGAATCTGAAAATTCCTGAAGTACTCCCTAACTATTCAGGGGAAAGAGTCCTTATCATGGAATTTATAAGTGGATGTAAAATTGACGATATAAAGACCATTACATCCTGGGGATTAAAACCCAAGGAGATAGCCAAAAAAAATATAAATATTTATTTATCACAGATTTTTGAGAAGGGATATTTCCATGGAGACCCCCATCCGGGAAATGTACTGGTTCAGCCAAATGGCAAAATAGCCCTCATTGATTTCGGAATGGTAGGCAAGCTCACCAAAAAACAAAGATATGCCTTTGCTGGCCTTATGCTCGGTCTGGCACAGGAAGACTATCGCACCCTTGCATCCAGTATTCGCAAATTAGCGGTTAATAGTGAAATCAGTAACATGTCTGAATTTGAAAATGAACTCGAAAAACTTATAGAGGACTACGGTTACCTGAATTCCGAAGAAATGGACATGTCCGAACTCACCGTTCGCCTACAAAAAATAATTTACCAATTCAAACTTCAAATTCCCGGGTTTCTTTTCCTTATCCTGCGTGTCTTCGCTATTCTCGAAGGAATCAACCACAAATTAGACCCCGAGTTTAAGATGATAGACAGCCTGCGTTCCTTTGGGGTAAAAATTGTTGCCGAACAATATTCTGTAAAAAATATCGGAGCCGAACTTCGATACAATCTTACTCATTTATCCAGTCTCTTTTACAGCTCGCCAATCGACCTAAAATATATTCTCAAAAAGTTACGAACCGGCGAACTCGAAACCAATATTCGCCTGCAAGGTTACGAACCTTTTTTAAGAAAGATAGAGTCAATAACAAACAGGCTGATTATCACAACATTAATATTTGGAATCATGGTTAGTTCATCTATTATCTATGCTTCCGATACCACACAGAAAATGTCCGATATTCTCGGAATTCCCCTTATTCCATTTATAGGCTACAGCTTTGCTGCTATTCTAAGTTTTATACTATTATTCAGTATGATTAGAAACAGGAAAAAAATTAATTAGACAATTTTTTTTCGCTAAAAAATCAGTACCGACTTTTCATATCCATTAATATTCCCTATCTTTGTAAGCCAAAATTTCATACAGATGACAGAAAGCACATCATACAAAGCAGAAGAAAAATCATTGAACTTTATAGAACAAATCGTAGTCGAAGACCTTAAAGCAGGGAAACATAAGCATATCCTCACCCGTTTTCCACCTGAGCCCAACGGCTATTTGCACATTGGACACGCAAAATCTATAGTATTAAACTTTGAATTAGCCAAAAAATATGGAGGAAAAACAAACCTCCGCTTCGATGACACCAACCCCACCAAAGAGGACACCGAATATGTCGATTCCATAAAAAAAGACATCCAATGGCTTGGCTATTCATGGGAAGGCAATGAACGCTACACCAGTGACTATTTTGAGCAACTCTACATGTGGGCAGAAAAAATAATACAAGCCGGTAAAGCTTATGTGGACGACCAGCCAGCCGAATTAATCAGCAAACAGCGTGGTACTCCTACCCACCCGGGGGAGGAAAGCCCATACAGAAATCGCAGTATAGACGAAAATCTGAAACTTTTCCGTCAAATGCGTGCCGGCGACTTCAAAGACGGTGAAAAAGTGCTACGCGCCAAAATAGCTATGTCCACTCCTAATATGCAAATGCGCGACCCCATTTTATACCGTATCCTACATACCAATCACCATAGAACCGGCGACAAATGGTGCATTTATCCGATGTATGATTTTGCACACGGACAATCCGATTACATCGAAGGTATCACTCATTCCCTATGTACCTTAGAATTCAGAGTACACCGTCCCTTATACGACTGGTGCTTAGACCTACTCCACGAAGAAGGTAGCACTCGCCCCCGACAAATCGAATTCGCCCGTTTGAATATCAACTACACGGTGATGAGTAAACGCAAATTGCTACAATTAGTACAAGAAAACTACGTTGATTCGTGGGACGACCCACGTATGCCTACTATTTCGGGTTTAAGACGCCGTGGCTATACACCCGAAGCTATTCGTAATTTTACCGAGCGTGTTGGAATTGCCAAACGCGACAACGTCATAGATGTAGGGCTATTAGAATTTAGTATTCGCGAAGATCTCAACAAAAAAGCACTACGTATGATGGCTGTTTTACGCCCGCTAAAACTAATCATTGATAATTATCCCGAAGCTAAAATCGAATATCTCGAAACAGATAATAATCCGGAAGACGAAAACGCCAGCAAAAGAAAAATACCATTCAGCAAAGTTCTTTATATCGAGCAGGATGACTTTATGGAAGAGCCACCAAAAAAATATTTCCGACTGACCTTAGATAAAGAAGTTCGGCTGAAAAGTGCCTATATAATTAAAGGACAAAGCATTGAGAAGGATACCGATGGTAATATTATAGCCATACATTGTACCTACGATCCAGAAAGCCGTAGTGGCAGCGGAAGTGAAGCCAGCAAACGCAAAGTAAAAGGCACTCTACACTGGGTCTCTGCCCAACATGCCATCAATGCTGAGGTACGGCTCTATGACCGCCTTTTCAACGATGAAAACCCAGCTGGGCACGAAGACAAAGATTTCAAAGAATTCATCAATCCTAAATCACTGGAAACACTAACTGGCAGCAAATTAGAACCGGCACTTGCAGAGGCAAACATAGGCGACAAATTTCAGTTTCAACGTATTGGCTATTTTTGTGTAGACAAATACTCAAGCAAAACTAAACTTATTTTTAATCGCACGGTAGGACTTCGCGATTCTTGGTCAAAAAAAAACAAGAAATAGAGACTAAGCATAGATGAATTCAGTCTAAAAACCGGTTGGACAGATAGATTTATTAAAACTGTAAAAACAAACAGCTCATTTACAATTGATTAATGAAGCCTTCCGACCGATTTCGATGCAAATTCACCTTTTTAGACCGAACTCATAGATGATATAGTATAAATTAGTAACCAAAATCTGGCAGTAACTAAACTCTGACAGGGTCTTATATACACAACTATATCTACATATCACAGACTTATAAAAAATCCATGAATAGATAAATCTATACAAACAAGAGAAAATTTAAGAGGAGAGTGAAGAGACCTCGAAGCGGGAGTGATAGCCTTCCTTCGATCGTCCCCGAAAAATGAATAGTGAAAATAAAAGTAATATAGTGATAAAAACCTTTCGCTACTAGTTTTTCACTTAAAAGTCAGTAATAAATGCAGAAAATTTTTCCAAACTTTTTAGCTCTCCAAAAACTATGGTAAAAACAAGAAATAAAATAATGAAAAATATATATTTCATATCCGATTTACACCTTGGCTATCCTGATGATGAAACGAGTCGCAAGCGGGAGAAAAAAATTGTTGGATGGCTGGAATCCATCAAAAACGATTGCGAGCAACTCTTTTTGGTAGGCGATGTATTTGATTTCTGGCACGAATGGAAATATGTTATTCCAAAGGGTTTCACTCGTTTTCTTGGCAAATTAGCAGAATTTAGCGACAGCGGAATTCCTATTCACTTTTTTACTGGTAATCATGACATCTGGACCTATTCCTATCTAAAAGACGAACTAAATATACAAATATATCGAAAACCTGAACTATTCGAGTTTTCCGGTAAGAAATTTTACATCGCACATGGTGATGGGCTGGGACCTTTTGATTGGCAATATAAAATATTGAAAAAAATATTCACCTCTCGTTTCCTACAATGGTGTTTTGCCCGTTTACATCCCAATTTTTCAATGTTTTTTGGCCTTGGTTGGTCGAGAGCCAACAAATATCGTGAAAAAAAATTAAAATTTCAGGCTGAAAAAGAATGGTTACTCTTGTATTCGCGTGAGCTTTTAAAGCAGCAGCCCGAAATTAATTATTTCATCTACGGCCACCGACACGTACCTGTTTTTTATCCACTCAATAATGAAGCAACTTTCATCAATCTGGGGCAATGGATTTCTCAATTCAACTATGGGATTTTTGATGGCCAGAAAATGAAATTAGAAAAGGCAATTCTGTTGTAGAGCCGTTACATTGCACCGGCTCTACAATAAAATTTTCCAACTGTTTTCCTCTATTCTAAGATTCTGAATATCAAAATCATGCTTTTCCCCATCTGTAAAAATAATTCGATTGGCAAGACTCTGCAATCTTTGAGCACTAGGCTTTATGTTCGTCTGATTTTTGTACTTAATCAGCAGAAAAACAGCAGGTTTGATAATTTCGCGTAAACTATTAGATTCAATCACCCAAAAAAAGTCAGAAGGAATTCTTTTAGCCAAATCATTATAGGCCT
>CAYQXT010000190.1:0-7320 GCA_964421365.1 uncultured Bacteroidaceae bacterium | reverse complement strand
CCTTAATTCTTAAACCAGCGGGAAAAGGCAAACTGAGCAAGCGTGATGGCGACAAAATGGGCTTTCCGGTATTTCCTTTGAGATGGAAAGACCCCCAAACAGGTGATATCGCTTCCAGTTATCGCGAAAGTGGTTATTTCCCAGAGGCAGTGAATAATATTCTGGCTTTTTTGGGTTGGAATCCGGGCACTGAGCAGGAAATACTCAGCTTAGACGAACTGATAAATCTTTTTGATTTGCACAAAGTTGGTAAGTCTGGCTCGCGTTTCGACCCGGAGAAGGCGCATTGGTTTAATCAGCAATATTTGCGTATGAAAACCGATGCCGAATTGGCACAACTTTTCATGCCTGTTTTAGAAGCAAAAGGCTTAAAGGCTGATATAGCTCTGGTTCAGAAAGTTGTTACTTTGGTGAAAGAGCGTGCTGTATTTGTCAATGATTTTTGGGAACAATCGGATTTCTTTTTTGTTCGTCCCTCCGAGTATGATGCCAAAACGGTGAAAAAACGCTGGAAAGCCACTTCGCCAGAAATTGTTAATGCGATAACTGAATTACTGGAGGCTGAAACAGATTTTAGTTCGGCTATCCTTGAAGAAAAAGTGAAAGCTTATATTCAGGAAAAAGAATTGGGAATGGGGGCTGTAATGAATGCCTTGCGCTTGGCTATTGTTGGGGCTGGCAAAGGGCCGCATCTTTTTGATATTATGGAAATAATCGGGAAAGACGAAACTCTGGAACGATTGAAACAGGCAGTGGAAGTAATTACTGAGTCCGGTATAAAAGGGTGAATTTGCATCTGAATCGGTCGGACGGCTTCATTAATTGATTGTAAATGAACTATCTATTTTTATAGTTTTAATAAATCTATCCGTCCGATCGGTTTTTAGATTGAAGTAATTACTAAATAGTGTGTATCTATAAAGTTATTGTTCGGCTTAATAGAAATTATTCGTGCATATTCGAGGAATTTGTGGAGAAAAAAAATTTTTTAAACTTTGTGGATGGACACAAAATTAGGAAAAATAAAGATATGATAGCATTTCCCGCCGCATGGCAATCTTTTCTTGCTTATGAATTACAGCAAGACTATGCGAAAGAGCTTTTCAGGGAGTTAGATAAATTATATAACGTAAAAACTATTTTTCCGCCCAAAGAAAAGCTATTCACCGCTTTTGAATTAGTGTCACCTCAGGATGTGAAGGTTCTGATCTTGGGGCAAGACCCATATCATGGAGCCGGACAGGCTAATGGTTTGGCGTTTTCGGTAGAAAAGGGAGTAAAAATACCGCCTTCCTTACGGAACATATACAAAGAATTAGAGAGTGATTTGGGTATTATACCGTCTTTTCATGGTGATTTAACGCAATGGGCAGCGCAAGGCGTATTGCTTTTAAATGCAACACTTACGGTAGAGGAGAAAAAGGCCGGCTCTCACCATTATCTGGAATGGCATCGCTTTACAGATGCTTTAATCAAGAAATTATCGGAGAAATCAGAGCCTATTGTTTTTATTTTGTGGGGAAATTTCGCACAGGCAAAAGAAAAGCTGATTGATAAGCAGAAGCACTTCATTCTCAAAGCACCTCATCCATCACCACTGTCAGCTTATCATGGTTTTTTTGGTTCTAAAGTCTTTTCTAAGACTAATGAATACTTGAAGAGTAGGGGAGAGCAAGCTATTAACTGGAATCTGAATTTATATTAAAAAAATTGGATACGATCTTTTTTTATTGGAATGATTTGATTATTTGGTAATATGATGTGAAACACGAGATTATAAATGGTTATATAATTGTTGAGTCCGGTATAAAAAGGTGAATTTGTATCAGAATTGGTCGGACAGCTTCATTAATCAATTGTAAGTGAGCTATCTATTTTTACAGTTTTAATAAATTTATCTGTCCTACCAATTTTTAGACCTAACTCTTTGTTATAAAGAGGTGAAATTGTAAATACATTAGCACTTATAACAATTTATAACTTTGTAATTTGTCTATAATTAATGAATTTCTAACAAAAAAAGCTTAATCAGAAAAAAATAAGGCGAAAATTTAAACTATAAGCAAAGAAAAATTTATATTGCAGCCTAAAAGTTTATTAAAATGGTTTTTTTATATAATATAGGAATATTTGTCTATCACATATTTATCCATATTGCCGCTTTTTTTGTTCCTAAAGCTCGGCTTTTCGTTCACGGACGCAAGCACACTTTTCAGCATATAGATGTTGTTGCCCACAATATGCACCATTGTATATGGATTCATGTTTCTTCGCTGGGCGAATTTGAGCAGGCTCGCCCCATAATGGAGGAAATAAAAAATCGCTATCCCGATGATAAAATTTTACTTACTTTCTTCTCTCCTTCGGGTTATGAGATTCGTAAAAACTATAAACTAGCAGATTTTGTGAGTTATCTGCCTATAGATACAGCTGCTAATGCGCGTCATTTTGTTCATCAGCTCAAACCTCGTATGGCCATTTTTATTAAGTATGATTTTTGGTATCATTATTTGTATCATTTATACCTGCATCAAATACCTATTTTTCTGGTTTCGGCTATTTTTCGTCCTAATCAAATATTCTTCAAATGCTACGGCAGCCTGCACCGGCAAATGCTTCATTTTTTTACCCATATTTTTGTTCAGAATACCAATTCTAAAAGTTTATTAACAAAATTAGATTATAAAGACGTAAGCGTTATCCGCGATACCCGTTTCGACCGTGTTTATTCCATTGCCAAACAAGCCAAACCCCTGAAATTAGTCGAAGAATTTAAGAAAGATAAACTGCTGCTTATTGCCGGAAGTACATGGCCTGTAGGCGAAAAAATGCTTATCCCGTTTATTAACGATGATGTTCTAAATCTTAAATTTATTATAGCGCCTCACGAGATACACGAATCGCATATAAAAAATATTGAAGAACAATTAAAAGTACCTTATATACGCTTTTCTCATGCTACCGACAATAATATAAAGGATAAAACCGTGCTGATTATTGATAATATGGGAATGCTCTCGTCCTTATATCAATATGGCGATATTGCATATATTGGGGGTGGTTTTGGCCGAGGAATTCATAACACTCTGGAGCCTGCTACTTTTGGAATGCCTGTAATTATCGGTCCCAAATACAAGAAATTCAGCGAAGCGTTGGAAATGGTCTGGTTGGGGGGAGCTTTCCCCGTTCATACCGAAAAAGGATTAAGCAACCGGATTTTATATCTTATTCAACATCAGCATAAATTACTGAATGCTAAAGAAATCAATCGGAATTACGTGCGCAATAATATTGGCGGTACCCGCAAAGTTCTGAACTATATCTTCGATGAACTGAATCTGAAATTATATTAAGAATACCGGGGCTGTATCAAAACTATTTTGCTTGTTCGTTTTTCTTACAATCTGTAAGTGAAATAAGGTTTTTTTTTAATTTTTTCCGACCTGTCAGGTTTTCAAAATCTGACGGGTCTCAACTATCCGAACCCCGTAGGAGTAAAATATTAGTAGCCTCGTATGTAGCCGCATGCAAAATGCAGGATAATTAAGTAAATAATAAAATAAAATTCCGTAGGAATGGCATATTTTGGTGTCATTCCTACGGAATTAAAAAAAATACATAAAATAGGGGCTAATAATTTAAGTAATTTTTTAAGCTAAAAATTTTGGATATATTTTCAGCTCAAAAAATTGCTTGTTTTAATTAAGAGTGAAAAAACTTTTGATACAGCCCCTTGGAAATGTTTAGAGCAAAAATTATTATTCTTTAGCGACAAATTGAATTTACTATTAACAATTCTTCATTATTAAACGATTATCCCCATTTTGTGCATCAAAAAGCTGGCGTTCAGGTTTTGGCTAATAGCATTTCTTAATTTGTAATCGAAAAATAGTTCTTCGTTTTTTATCTCTGCTTCAAAACAATAGTTCTTCACCTGCCCTTTAAATTCGGTTGCCAATTTGCCTAATTCCACATCGTGAGTAGCGATAAAAGTAATGGTATTCTTCTGTAATAAACGCCGCAGGAAACCTTCCGAGCCCTTGTGCTTGTCCACAGAATTGGTGCCTCGCAACATTTCATCAATAATTACTAAAGCCGGTGTTTTATCGCTTAATTGCGAAATAATGTATTGCAGACGCTTTAACTCCGCATAGAAATAAGATTCGTTACTGCTCAGCGAGTCGTCAATACGAATGCTGGTGAGTAAAGGCATCGGGCTGAGCCGTATTTCAGCTGCGCAAACTACACTTCCGGTTTGTGCTAAAATAAGATTAATGCCTATGGTACGTAGAAAAGTACTTTTGCCGGCCATATTGGCACCCGTTACAATGAACGTTTTAGTCCCTTGACTAATGGAAAAATCATTACAAACTCTCTGCTGCGCCGGAATAGCCGGATGACCAAGCATTTTAGCCGAAAAGGCGATTTCCTCACTCAGTTCAGGAAAAATAAAATCCTGATTTTGATAGGCAAAATTAGCCATCGAATTTAAAACTTCTACTTCGGCTATTATCTCAAACCATTTGTTTAAGTCTTTGAAATGCTTATTATTCCATATTTCTATTTTACTTACAACTTGTAAATCCCAGAGCAAAAGTCCATCGGCAAATATTATAAATGCAAAATTCAGGCGATAGTCTAGTGCTTTGACATACGAAGCCAGTTGTTTTAAGGCTTCCGAGGCTTTATCCCCTTCTGTTTTAAGTTCTGATTGCAGCTCTTTTATATAGTCTGTTTTGGGTTTCAATTCTTCAATTTTATTCAATAAAGCAGCATAAGTGTTTAATTCTGTGTGCAGTTGCGAAACTGATTTATGTGTATCATTGATGTATTTTGCTTTTAAACCTATTATGCCAAACATAAGAAAATAGTATAAGAGAAAGCCCATAATTGGGAATTTCCCCGCGAACACCATCGCAAGCAGAATAAGCGCAATGGCCGGAAGAATAATGAGTATGACTTTCCATAAGACCGTATTCAACTCTTTTTTTTGGGGACTGTCCGAGCTAATTTCTTTGGACAAATTAGCCTTTTGGGGATTTGAAAATTGCATAAAAGAAGCTCTCCTTTTTTCTTTAGGTTTATTTAGCGTTGCCACAGCCTGAAAATCCTGACGCCAATCGTTTAAGGCTTTTAGAAAATGGATTGCTTTTTGTCGCTTTTTTATGTGAGGTATATGATAAGGTGGATTTTGAAGAATATCAGCCAAACGGTCTTTCCCAAAGCTTGTAGCCGTTCTGTTGAGCATCTGATACAGGGAGTTTTGTCCGAAAATATCCATATCAAAACTAAAGTTATGATGCGGATTTTTATATTCACTTCCCCCGTCAAAAGGCGAGAAATCAAATTGTGCCGCTTTTTGCTCGTTTTCATTAATAATTAGTAAGGCATTAAAATAGTTTTTCAGCGCTTCGGTTTTCAGAAATTTTTGTACGAAAATGCCTAAAGCCACAATGCTAAGAAATATAAGCAGTAGCGCTGCGGTATTTTTGTGGACGGAAAACAAGATGGTTGCACCGCCAAAGCCCAGCAGAAAACTCAAAGCCCTAAACCATGCAAAGCGGTTTAATCGGACTTTTTGTTGTTTTACTTTTCCGCTATACTTTTCAATGTTTTGTTTGTATATTTGTTCTGAATTCATTTCCCAACTAATTTATGATTGGCAAATGTAATAAAAGAATATTAAAAGTCAGATTATGAAATGCGATCAGCTAATCTGCAATGAAAACTATTATTTTATTTTTTTACCCGTCTGACCGCTTTAAGCGGTCGGACGGATACGATACAACAACAGAAGTTATATAAATTAATGCGAATTAGCTTAGCGCTAGTGAGTTAGAATTAAAATGTATGAAAAAGCTGAGTACTTTATTTAAGAAAAATCTCGTAAATTTGGGACGGGTAATAAATGAACTGAATGAAGAAAACGAGTGGGTTTTTAAATATGGCATTCCTACCCGCAAATTTGACGGAACGGCTTGTGCTATAATAAATGGCGAGCTGTATAAGCGTTATGATGCCCGCATAGATAAAAAGACCGGAAAATATAAAAAGCCTGTTCCCAAAGGAGCTATATCTTGTCAGGAGCCCGACACAATCACCGGGCATCATCCCTTTTGGGTAAAATGTGAGCGTACGAATCCGGCCGACAAATGGCATTTTATGGCTTTTGATACATTGGAAAATAAGGAGGACGGAACGTATGAACTTTGTGGCGAGAAAGTACAGGGCAATCTAGAGAAAATTAAAGGACATCGTTTAATTAAGCATGGCATAGAAGTACTTGATCTAAGAGATTTTAGTTTTGAAGGCATTGGCAGTTATTTGGAGACGCGGGATATTGAAGGCATTGTTTTTCATCATAAAACGGATGGTAGGATGTGTAAGATTAGGAAGAAAGATTTTGGTCTAAAAAGGTGAATTTGCATCTGAATCGGTCGGACGGCTTCATTAATCAATTGTAAGTAAGCTGTCTATTTTTATAATTTTAATAAATCTATCCGTCCGACTGGTTTTTAGACCAAACTTATTTATTCTTTTGTGGCAAACAAAATTCACCATTGCTTAGATAGATTCTGTCTCTCTCCATCTTGTTGTTGTCCACTTTTTTTGCTCCTCTTTAGAAAGGAATGTCCATGCCAGAATACGGGTAGATTTATTTCCTGTTCCCATTTTTATGGTTCTGATTTGTTTTGCTTCCAGTTTTTCCAATATTTTATACATTCCTTTTAAATTAGATTGTTTTGACACTAAGGTTGAAAACCAATAACAGTTTTTGTCAAATTTTTTACTTTCTCTAATCATATTATGGATAAACTTATATTCTCCTCCTTTATAAACAAGTTCGTTGCTAATTCCTGCAAAATTTTGAGTTGGCTTTATTCCCTCTTTCCTCGACAGATTTCTAACTTTTCGTCGGGTTTCTTTCTGAACTTCTTTTTCAGAAGAATGAAAGGGAGGATTACATATTGAAATATCAATTTTATTTTCTCTATTTAGAATACCGTAAAAAATATCGTTCGGATTTTTTTGCCGTCTGCATTTTACCTTATTTTTAAGAGATAAATTGTGATTAACAATATTATTAGCCGACTCAATCGAACGCGGGTCAATCTCAGAGCCAATAAATTTCCACTGATATTCTGTAACACCAATAATCGGGTAAATACAGCTTGCCCCTATCCCAATATCAAGACAGGTGATTTTATCACCAACTGGAATTTTACCAAAATTATTCTCCGCTAATAAATCAGCGATATGATGGATGTAATCCGCCCGCCCGGGAATTGGAGGACATAAATTCTTATCCGGGAACTCCCA
>CAYQXT010000189.1:1060-7333 GCA_964421365.1 uncultured Bacteroidaceae bacterium | reverse complement strand
CAATTTTCGCTGTAACCTCTGCATCTTCCAATGCATGGTGGTGGTGAAATTTGTAGCCAAAGTGGTCGGCCAGAGTATTTAATTTATGGTTAGTTAATTGCGGGAATAGCTTTTTTGCCAAACGGACGGAGTCTATGTATTCTAATTGTGGAGGGGCAATATCGTGCGCTGCTAAAGTGTTTTTAAGTACACCAATGTCAAAAGGAGCATTATGTGCTACAATCAATTGGTCAGAAAAGTAAGTTTTGAGTTCCGTATATATATCATCGAAACCAGATTCGTTTTCAACATCATAAGCTGTGATACCATGAATTTCAATGTTACGGTACTCAAAAAAAACATTTAGCGGACGGATTAAGCGATAGATAGTATCTTTAATTACTCCGTTTTCAACATTTACCAAACCAATGGCACAAGCACTGTCTCTGTACCTGTTGGCCGTTTCAAAGTCAATAACCGTAAAATTCATTTTTTTAAATTTTGGCGTAAATGTAAGAATAAAAATTAGTGTGCATCCATAAAGTCCGACAAATATTTTTCATTCACGAATTACACGAATAGACACGAATAATTTTTGTTGTCAAAATTATGAGATTATTAGAACAACTCCGGTTTCTGTGTAGGTAAACGGACGGCAATACTTTTTGTTTGCAATACATTAATCGTGTATTGTTTTTTCTATTTATTATAAGATTTTGATTTATATCGTTTTATATAATGTTCTCTCCATTGAAAGATAAAAGCAGCACCTAACAATCTCACAAAAATTTTTCAGTTAATTAAAATTATATTACCTTCAAACTTGAAATAATCGATGTTCTTTTTATCGGATTGCATTAAAATGAAGTTTTTACAAATTAATATATTATTGTTTTTTTTGTTCTTAGGAAGATCTGTAAGCTTTGCTCAAAACATTGATGAGAGTCAGATTAAACAATATACCATTGCTGATGGATTATCTTTAAGCTATATATCTGCCCTTTATCAGGATAAGAATAATTTTATCTGGGTAGGCACTCAAGATGGTCTCAACCGATTCGATGGTTATTCTTTTATTCAGTATCGCCATAGTGCCAACGATAAGTATTCTATATCAAATAATTATATTAAAGGAATAACTGAAATGGACCACTCTTTGTGGGTAACAACCGAAGGGGGGCTAAATCAATATCTTTTCGGGGGAAAAAAATTTTACCTAAAAGATTCCCTTTCTTTAAATAAAAATGCAAAGATAGATGGAATGCTCACTGAAGGGAGTTTTGTATGGGTGAACTCAAAGAACGGAATATATAAGTTAGACACCGAAAAAGGAAGTGTCGAATATTTTGAACATTATAATGATTATTTTAATCCGTATTGTTCTTCTTGTTATTATTCGATTATTAGGCTGAAAGCAAAAATACTTGTCGCCTCCAAAGACGGTTTATTTCTTTTTGATAAAAAGTCAGATAGCTACCAGAGGTATGCGCATAGAGTCTTTGATGGTAATAGTCTGCCTTCAAATAATATTTTGTCTTTACGAAAGATAAACAATGATAGCATTTTAATTGGTACAGATAAAGGCTTATCTTTATTCCTTCCCAATCAAAGGAGATTTATAAATTTTGAGTATAAAGGCAAAAGCAAGAGAATAAATACTTTCCGAAATGTTATTAACGATATAGAGGCAGATCCTTCCGGTTTCTACTGGTTGGGAACCAAACAGGGCTTGCTGACTTTTAATCCCGGAACAAAAAAAATAAGTGATAAAACGGATAAGATTCCAGCTTTGAAGAGAATTCAACAAACAGGAGTTACCTGTTTGTTATTAGACCAATCAAAAGCACTTTGGGTAGGAACTTTAGACTCTTATTTGATGAAAATCTCGAGAAGACCTCAATATTTTAAACGTTTAAAATATGCTAGCCATACCAAGTTGAGAATTGTCAGAGCAATTTATAGAGATAAATATAAGCAGCTGTGGATTGGAACTCAAAAAGACGGAATTTTTTTATTGGATAAAGATTTTAAGTTGATTAAAAATTTCACTCCAGAGAATTCAGGCTTAAAAACTTACTTTATTCTTAGTTTATTCGAAAATGAGATTGAAATGCTGATAGGTACCAACAACGGACTCTTTAGCTATAATTATAATACTAAAAAGATTAATCCGTTTTATAAACTGAGTAATCCACAAAGATATTCTTTTCAGAATAAGGAATTTGTATATGATATTAATAAAGATAAAAGTGGAAATTTGTGGATAGCTTCTTCCTCCGGTTTATTTAGAATCTCTGACAAAGGAATTGTTACTTCTTATATTCATAACGAAAAGAATAAGCGTTCCTTAAGTGATAATTTTTGCTATAAAGTTTTTGTTGATAATATGAATACGAAATGGGTGGCTACTCAAAACGGACTAAATAAATTGGTCGATTCAGAACGTAATATTTTTGTAAAATATTTTGAGGGAAGCGGGAAGTGGGGCTTACCCGGAAATCCGGTCTTAAATATTATGCAAGATACCGTTCGGAACTATTTCTGGATTTCAACAGAAAATGGAGTCGTTGCTTTGGATACCTCAAAAGGGATGCAACATAGATTAATAAGTGGTTCCGGATTAATAAATGACTATGTGTATGCCACCATTTTATCTGGTAAAAATAATTTATGGTTAGCAACAAACAGAGGCATAGTACAAGTTACTTCTCAATATCATACTCTTTTTTTTGATAGCTCAGATGGCCTGCAAGGCTACGAATTTAATCTTGGAGCCTATTTTAAAGATAAAGAGGGGACTATCTTTTTGGGAGGGAATAAAGGCATAAATTATTTCAATCCGGCAACCATAAAAGTTGATTCTTTAGTTCCTATGGTTAGGATAAACTCTATTCAGTATTCACAAAATGGTGTTACAAAAGAAATTTCCTATGTTGAAAACAAACAATATTCTTTTTTTTATAAAGGTCTTCATTTACAAATTAATTTCATTCTGCCAGATTATACCGCTATTGGTAAGAATTATTTTAAATACAAACTAATCGGTATGGATGAGCACTGGAATTATCTGGGAAACAAGCACTTCGTGAGCTTTGCTCAATTACCGGTAGGCTCATACACTCTGGAATTACAAGGAGCGAATAATCACGGTGTATGGAGTAATGAAATCACTAAATTTAACTTTAAAATTAGTCCGGGAATATATAATAGTCCGGCTGCTTACATATTGTATGTTTTTATAGCAATTTTATTTATTTTTATGAGTGTCTTTTATATAACGGCACGTTTACGAAAAGAGAATAATTTATTCCGTCAGAAAGAAAAAGATGCAGAGAAAATAAAGGAACAGCGGGAAAAACTAATGCTCCAAAATAAAAATTTGCATGACAGTATGACCTATGCCAAAAGAATCATAGATGCAATGATGCCATCAGAAAATGATTTCAAACGTATTTTTCCTGATTCCTTTATCGTGCACATACCCAAAGAAGTAGTTAGTGGTGATTTTTTCTGGATTACCGAAAAAAATGGTCTTATTTATTTTGCAGCTGTAGATTGTACCGGACATGGGATACCCGGGGCTTTTATGTCCATAATTGGAGTCGAGTTATTACAAAATATCATTAAAAAACAAGAGATTACCGAACCTTCAAAAATATTAAATGAATTAAGTATTGGTATCGAAAAAGTACTTAGTAAAGACAATCCTGAGGAAAAAGCAATTGCCGATGGTATGGATATGGCACTTTGTGTTTTTGACAAAAAAGAGGGACTATTATATTATGCCGGAGCTTTTAATCCTTTATATTTAATTCGAAATAGTTCTTTGCAAGAGTATAAAGCCGACCGGATATCTGTTGGTAGTCTAGTTGTAGAATCAGACTATGTGTTTGCTACCCAAATTATTAAATTAGAACCTAATGATATTATCTATATTTTTTCTGATGGATACACCGACCAGTTTGGTGGGTCTGAAGGAAAAAAATTTAAACCTCGTAGATTTAAGCATTTATTAACCAGCATTCAGAAATATCATGTTGATTTACAGAAAAATGCAATTGTTGATGCTTTTGAAGTCTGGAAAGGTGAGGAAGAACAAATTGACGATGTTTTAGTTATTGGGATTAGACCGATTTATAATATAGACGATAAAAATGGCATATCTTCAAATAGTTAAAGCATCAGCCGGTTCGGGCAAAACTCATTTTCTTACAAAGGAGTATTTATTATTAGCTTTTAAGGATGGAAGGGCTTTTAGCCACATCCTGGCCGTTACATTTACTAACAAAGCAGCAAATGAAATGAAGGAGCGCATTATTTTTGAACTTTTTCGTATTTCCGAAGGAGAAAATTCGCCCTATGATACAGATATTAAAAGATTATTCCCTGATTTCTCGAAGCCGCAAATTGTTGAACGAGCCCGGCAAGTACTCCAGTCCATTTTACATAATTATTCCGACTACTCTGTAAGTACAATAGATAGTTTTATACAACGGCTTATTAAATCTTTTGTTTTTGAAATAGGTGTAAGTAAAAATTATGGCATCTTGTTAGAACTTGATGAGGTGATTGAAGAGTTGCTGGCTGCTCTCTTTGAAAAAAGTAGGAACGAACAAGATTTACATAAATGGTTGAAAGATTATGTAATTTTTAAAATTACCCAAGGAAAATCATGGAACTTTCAGAATGAGTTAAGCAGCCTGTCTAAAGAATTATTTAATGAGAATTTTCAGGAAATCCATCGCTTTAATGAGAAAAGGACGATTGATAATTTCCAAAAAATAAAAACACAACTGTTGCACATAAAAAGAGATTTTGAAAAATTAGTTTTACGAATTTCCCAAAATGCAGCACAAGTAATTGATAGATTTCAAGGAATAGATAAAACACGTCAAACAAGCTTGGTTACTACTTTTATGACCAAAAAAATGGTTAATTTTAATAAAATTACAGATTTGATTCCTGGCGAAAAAATCATTCTGGGTATGGAAGACGAAAGTTTGTGGTATCCCAAATCGGCTAAACAGGATAAAATTAATGAAGTATTGAGTTTTCGAAATACCATTTACCCTTTTCTGAAAGAAGCGATAGAATTGTATGAAAATCAGTTCAAAGATTATGTTACTACCCGTTTAATCCTTTCAAATTTTCATGCCTATGTGCTAATTTTAGAATTAGAGAAACTCCTACCCCAATATCGCGAAAATAATAATATCTTACTTATTTCAGATACTAACCAGCTTTTGCATCAGCTGGTTAAAGATAATGACGCACTCTATATCTACGAAAAATTAGGAACACAATTTCATCATATCCTGATAGATGAATTTCAGGATACAAGTACCTTTCAGTGGGATAATTTTCGGCCTTTGGTAGAAAATTCATTGGCCGAAGCACATAAAAATTTAATTGTAGGCGATGTGAAACAGTCTATTTATCGTTGGCGAAATGGAGACTGGCGAATTTTGCACCAAAGAGTAAAGCAACAGATTTTTAGCGGAGTAGAAGAGTTACAATTGAAATATAACTGGCGAAGTAAAAAAAATATTATTGATTTTAATAATACGCTTTTTCGCCTTATTTCACGGAGGGCACAGGCTTTGGTAAATTCCGAAATTAACCAACTGGCCTCTGAAGAAGACAGTCAAAAAATCCGCGAGTTGAGTTTTGATTCTTTGATAGAGGAAGCATACCACGATGTAGTTCAGAAATTACCACGCGAAGGAACACGGCAGGGTGGAAGAGTAAGCATTAAATTTTATGCAGACAAACGTTCTGCAAGCACTGGTTTTATAGAAAAAGATTTACCCCAAACAGTGAATAATCTATTGATTAATGAAAATTATCGTCCCGAAGATATTGCCATTTTGGTACGCTCCAATCAGCAAGGAAATAATGTGGCCAATTGGCTTTATGAGCATATGAATGCCGCAGATGACCATATTAATTATGACATCATTTCACCCGATTCTTTATATCTCGAAAATTCTGAGGCTGTGAATCTTGTTATCAGTGCTTTAAATCATATTTACTTCCCCGAAGATAAAATTCACCTTACTAATTTGATAATCAGTTATAACAAGATTATTAACAGCGATACTGAGATTTCTGAGCTTGTTGAGGATGTGGATAATGACCTTCAAAATCTAAATTTACCGGAGGCTTATATCCGCTATCGCAACGAAGCCGCAAATTATCCCCTTTATGAAAATGTACAGCGAATCATTGAAGCGCTAAATATTCAAACTCCTAAAAATGAAAGTTATTTACAGAGCTTTATAGAAGCCGTTTACG
>CAYQXT010000189.1:0-1050 GCA_964421365.1 uncultured Bacteroidaceae bacterium | reverse complement strand
CGCCTTTTCGCAAACACAAATAGCAACGATTGAGAATTTTTTCAAATGGTGGGATAAAAAAGGCCGAAAATATTCTGTTCAACTTCCCGAAAATATTAGGGCGCTTAGGATAATGACCATTCATAAATCCAAGGGTTTAGCCTTTAATGTAGTGATAGTTCCTTATACTGATGAGGCTTTAAAAGGGAAGGAGCACATACTTTGGTGTCCGAATAATTGGGCAAAAATTCCGCAACTAAAAACAGTGGCTCTTTCTTATTCGGATAATATGTTAGCCTCTTATTTTTCTGGTAATTATCTCGAAGAACGCATACAAAATATGATGGATTCGCTGAATTTACTTTATGTCGCTTTTACCCGTCCAAAACACGAACTGATAATTTATGCTCCTAAAATGGGTAAAACGGGTGTAATTACAAAATCAGGCCATTTAATAAATGATGCCATTGCAAAACCTCAGCTTTTTGATTCAGAGAAAGAGTTAATTAATTTTACCGACTACTGGCAAGGCGAAAATTTCGTTTTAGATACCGATTACGAGGCTATTGAGCGAAGTGGTAAAAGCAAGGAAGAAGTATTTGAAATTACAACAGACAGTAACACCCTTAAATGGCGCGAAAAATTAAAAATACGTAGCAATAGTGATGAATTTATGATTCAGAATATTCAGGAGCTACACGATAAGGTGGCTTATGGAACATTGATGCACAAAATTTTGTCGAAAATTAGTTATGCCGATGAGCTTGAAAGTGTTATGAATAAACTCTATGTGCAAAATTTTATCAGTAAAGAGCAAGTAGATGAAATTCTACCGAGAATTAAATCTTACGTGAATCATCCAAAGGCTGGTGATTGGTTTTCGCATAATTGGGAGGTACTTAATGAGCAGGCCATTATCACCGAAAGTGGAGAACTTCGAATACCCGACCGGATAATCGCAAACAGGCATGAACTGATTGTTATAGACTATAAATTTGCCATCCCTTTAGAGGAACACAAAGATCAGGTGGAAAATTATGCAAAACGCCGCGGCGTTAGTATTGAACAAGC
>CAYQXT010000188.1:0-7345 GCA_964421365.1 uncultured Bacteroidaceae bacterium | reverse complement strand
ACTTCTGTTTTTGTCAGGAATTTTGGGTGAGTTCATTCGCCTACTTCCGATAACTCAGCTCGTTTATCATTGCAGTTAAAAGAACCATCAGCAAGAATGGCCATACGCTGAGTTTCGTTTAAAGCTAAAGCCCAAGGGCTTACTTTCGCACTACCTGCTATAAATATCAGATTATCAATCAAATCAGGCTTCATAATACTCCATTCCAGCGCCTGAAAGGCTCCTATTGAACCTCCTATCAGGGTATTAATCTTAGTAATTTCTAATTTTTGACGTAATAATTCAAAAGCATTCACATTATCTCGAATCGTAACCAAGGGGAACTTACGATAAAAGGGGTATTCGGTTAACGGATTTACAGACAGTGGATGCGTACTTCCGTAGGGGGAGCCCAAAATATTAGCGCATACAATAAAATCCTTTTTAGGATCTAAAATTTCATCTTCACCAAAAATTCCTTTCCACCAATCACTTACATCTGTATTTCCGGTAAGGGCATGACATACCCAAACGACATTATCTTTACTTTTATTTAATTTACCAAAGGTTCGATAGGCAATTTTGGGGCATTGTAGGTATTCTCCACTTTCCAATAAAAATTTATCCTTAATTTTATAATACAATAATTTATCTTCAGTATAAAAGACACTCAATTCTCTCCTTTGCGGAGACAAATCGAGGTCTTTAGAATTCTTAATCATAGGCTTTAATAAATTCATAATTAGTAATTTAAAATTAATACTGATTTTTTGTCGCTCGCTAAGTGGTTAAGATTTTTTTTGCCACCAATACACGGATACTAAAACTTTCAGGTACGTATAATTTAATAATTCATAATTATTTTCTAAGACTCAAATAAAAAAGTAATTCGTAATTAATAATTTGTAATTACTTAAGAGCTTGCTCTATATCGGCAATTATATCATCAATATATTCAATACCAACAGAAAGGCGCAATAAAGAAGGGCTAATACCTGCTTTAGCCAAAGCTGCTTCAGACAGTTGCCGGTGTGTTGTGGCTGCGGGCTGAATTATCAACGATTTGGTGTCTCCAACATTTGCGAGATGACTGATAACTTTCAAATTGTCAACGAAATCACTAGTATCTTGCAGACTTCCCTCAAGTTCAAAGGAAAGAACGCCACCAAAACCTTTTTTTAGATATTTTTGGGCTAAACTATTGGTAGGCGAAGAAGCCAATCCCGGATAATTCACACTTTTCACCTTAGGATGTTTATCTAAATATTGTGCCAGTTGCAAAGCATTTTGAACATGTCGCTCCATCCGCAAAGACAAAGTTTCTATTCCCTGTATAAGCAAAAAGGCATTAAATGGGCTTAAAGGTGCGCCAATATCACGCTGTGTTTCTGCACGAGCCTTCACCAAAAAAGCAAGTTCTCCGAAAGTGTCCAAAAATTTCAAATTGTGATATCCCGGAGAGGGTTGATTGATAATTGGGAACTTAGCATTTGTCCAATCATAGGTTCCACCATCGACAATTACTCCGGCAATGGAATTTCCGTGTCCGCCAATCCATTTTGTAGCCGACTCAACAACGATATGAGCTCCCAATTTCAAAGGTTGAGCAAGATAACCGCCACCGGCAAAAGTATTGTCAACGACCTCAAGGAGTTGATATTTTTGAGCTAAAGTAGCCAATTTTTCAAAATTAGGGATAATAAATCCGGGGTTTCCAATGGTTTCGAAATAAATAGCTTTGGTATTTTCATCTATCAATTTTTCAAAATCTTCGGCCTCTAAAGTTTCAGCAAAACGAACTTCAACACCATAGCGCCGTAATAATACATTAAACTGATTATAAGTACCTCCGTACAAAAAAGGGGAACTAATA
Source organism: uncultured Bacteroidaceae bacterium (assembly GCA_964421365.1). Taxonomy (GTDB): domain Bacteria; phylum Bacteroidota; class Bacteroidia; order Bacteroidales; family DYOH01; genus CAYQXT01. The sequence continues at coordinate 5,493 of CAYQXT010000188.1, read as the reverse complement.
ATATTATCGCCCGGATTAAGGAGAGTTATAAAGGTAAGTAACTGGGCTGCATGACCGGAGGCGGTAGCTAAAGCTCCAATTCCGCCTTCAAGAGCAGCAACACGCTTCTCAAAAATATTGACCGTTGGATTTGAAATACGTGTATAAATATCGCCGAATACTTTCAAATCAAATAAATCGGCACCATGCTGCGAATTTTCAAACACATAAGAAGTGGTCTGATAAATAGGTACTGCACGCGAATGTGTCTCTTTGTCGGGCTGATGGCCTGCATGTACTTGCAGGGTTTCAAAATGCAAATTTGAATTAATCATTTTACTAAAATTAAGTTATACAAAGATTTAAGAAAAAATATAAATAAATAAAAAGATATAATCACGCTAATAACATTCTATAAAAAAATGTATTATTTAGATTAATAAAATTGGATTAGCAACAACAGCACATGGAACATGCTGCAAAGAAAAAACGAATGGCTTGCTGAAAAAACAAACTTAAAAAGGCAATCTTCTTACTTAAAGTGAACTGATTTTTATTCATGATTTTTTATATTTAATTATTATTCCCTTTCGGGTAGGTTTTGGCACATCGCTTTTGAGTTCGCTGTTGCCGGAGCTTCACAGAGCCTAATCTCTCCACTCCTCTTAATAATCAAATAAACTTTTAGGAATATTTGATGCTACAAAGTAAATACTTTTATTTGAATTAAGCAATTTTTTATTCTTTAGTTTATGAAAAAAAACTATTTTTGTTTTAATCATATTCAAAAACATGTTTTAAATATGGACATGCGATGTACATGAAGGCGAGATAAAAAGCCCATAAAATTCTCTTTAAGTCAGCTACAAAGAAGCTACAGTTACATGGATTACAAAATCTTTTAATCTTTGCAAAGTTTAACGAAGTAGTAAAAAAAAGAATGTTTCTTTTAATATTTTAATTGTATAGCAATACCTGCTTTAAGCATCCACAGTTCGTAGGAATAATAATTTACATAAGAGCCTCCCAGCTGGAAATTTATATCCGAAGTCCCAAAACTTAGATTATAGCCCAAGAAGGCATCAAAATTCAGAAAAGCACGCTGGCGATCGCCTGCATCTGTTGGATAGCGCGAACCCTGATAGGACAAATCAAAATAAAAATCGTGCTGCAAATTATACATTCTCCAGGATACGGCCGTAAGAAAATAATTTTTACGGGAAAACATATCAAAGAAAGTACCTGCTCCCATACGTAAATAAGCTTGATCAAAAGGAAGAGTTAGATGTGCATTAGCGGTTAAATTATCATAATGCTGAAATAGATTATCTACATTTTGAACATTAAAATAGCCCTTTGCAGAGATTCCAAAATAGGAATAATTAAACTCAGCCGTGGGATTAAAAGTATAAAAAGCTCTGGCAAAATCGGCTGAGCCTCCAATGCCTATTTTTATAGCAAACAAATCGGGGAAATTATCAATCGCCTCGGAAGTGCCACTTGTTTGTTCCGACAGATTTTGCTCATCTGGTGTATCATCAACGGGTGGGTTTAAATGCTCAGGTGCGACCTCATTTGGGGGTTGATTCTGATTATCTGAATTTGGAACTTCAACAGAAGGAGTCTTGGAAGGAATAACAGGTTCACTGGCTAATATCTGAAAAAACAAATCCAAAAGAAAAAAACAACCATCTGACCCCGAAATATTTGCATCGCTTTCTACAGAACCCTGCGAAAGATCATTTGAATTTGAATGTTGCTTTTGAATGCTTCCTCCAGTAGCCGCTTTTTTAGAATTTTCTTTAATTTTATTAATCTGAGAATAGCTCACAAAAGGCATTACTAATAAAAAAAGAAACAATAATCTTTTCATGGTAATATTTTACTTTTATTCAACATAGTTCTATAACTATTACCGCAAAAATCATACAAAAAAAACAATAAAAACGAATTAAAGGTTCTTCCACTTCATTCTCTTATTTTACCAAATTGGGTGGTATTTCGCCCCTAAAGTGTGCCAAAATATTGTCTGACACTTCTTTACCAATTGCTACTCGTGTTTCGTAAGTTCCTGTTCCCACGTGTGGCGCAAGTACTACATTATCTAAAGTCTTTAATTTTTCGGTTATTTTAGGCTCAAATTCAAAAACATCTAATCCTGCACCAGCAATTTTTTTCTGAGCCAAAAATTCGGTCAAAACGGCTTCATCAATAACTGCTCCCCTCGCAGTATTAATGATAAAAGCAGTTTTTTTCATTGCATCAAGCTCTTTTCGTCCTATAAAATGATGAGTTTGATTGTTCAAAGGAAGGTGGAGGCTTACAATATCGGCTCGCTCTAAAAGTTCATGGAGAGGGATTCTGGCAGCTAAAAGCTGAGCCTCAAGCACAGGTGGAAGGCTATGACGGGAAACGTAAATCACCTTCAAACCAAAAGCTTCTGCTCTACGAGCTACCGATTGGCCAATACGGCCCATTCCAATTATACCCAATGTTTTTCCGGCGAGCGAAGTCCCAAAATTGTTCATTACCCCCCACTCTATTTCATTAGTGCGTAATTTACGGTCTAATTCTGCGGTACGACGTGTAACAGCCAGCATCAGCGCCATTGCTTGCTCAGCAGTAGGTTCCGTAACTGGTGTGGGGGTATTTGTTACCCGTATTGCCCGACTTCTGGCAAATTCCATGTCTATATTATTATAACCTACACCATAATTCGCAATAATCTGTAAATTAGGCGATTTAACCATAAATTCCTTACCAAAAGGCAAAGTAAAAATTGAAATGGCAGCCTCACATTCAGGAAGATATTTAAGGATTTCATTCTTAGAGAAACTCTTTTTACCCTGAGGATAAATTAACTCAAAATCTTTCTCTAAACTTTTAAAGCCCTCACGAGGAACAGCATATACAACTAATATTTTTTTCATAATAATTATCACAATTAAGAAGTAATATTTATTGGGTTCGGTCTAAAAACCGATCGGACGGATAGATTTATTAAAACTGTAAAGATAGACAACTCATTTACAACTGATTAATGAAGCCGTCCGACCGATTTCGATGCAAATTTACCTTTTTATACTGGACTCATTATTAATTTGTATTAAAAATTAGAGCCTACTACTAATGCAGTATTTAATATATATTATTCTTTAGAATTTAATTTCATTCAAATATACTAAAAAATGTTTAAAATTATGTTACTAGCTTATAAATTCTGTATAATTAATGTAGAAAAATTTAATAGTGCCAAAGAAATTATCAATGCAGGCGGCCTAATAAACTATAATGGTGCCTCGGGAAAGATTAAATTTAATAGCAAAGGTGATTCCCAAAATACCACTTACGATATTTGAACAGTTGTAAGCAAAAATTTAAAATACTAAGAACGATCAGCTATTAATACTCTTTACTGATTTCCAATATTTTAAACTTGAACCTATAAAAAAATGATTTAACCATTTGGTCAAATCATTTTTTTATTTTACTTTTGACTAATCGGTTAAACCAAAAGGTCAATGGAAAAATCACACAAAAAAGAGACAAAGGAAAAAATTCTTCAAGCAGCACGCAAAGTATTTGTTCACAAAGGAATGACAGGTGCAAGAATGCAGGAAATTGCCGATGAAGCCGGAATAAATAAAGCCTTATTGCATTATCATTTTAAAAATAAAGAAACATTGTTTCACAAAGTTTTTGAGCGCGTATTCAAAGAGATGTTTGCGCAAATCAACCAGCTATTTAGCATTGATTTACCCTTATTTGAAAAAATTGAAAGATTCGTACATCTTTATTTAGATATGCTCGAAGCCAATCCCTATTTACCCATGTTTATTATCTATGAACTTAATCATTCGCCCGAAAATATTACTGGTATAGCAGAAAAAATGAACATCAACTTAAAAATTTTTATGCAATCTTTTGAAAAAGAGATAAAGAAAGGCACAATAAGATCTATAAATCCAATGGAATTGCTGGTAAATATTGTTGCCTTATGCGTATTTCCAGTAGTGGCTAAACCAATGGTATCAGCCATATTTACCGGACATAATGAAGAAAAAACAAATTTGTTTCTGGATGAGCGCAAAAAGACAGTTCCGGAATTCATCATAAATGCTATAAAAACAGCCAATGGCTGAAATTTTTATTCAGACAGACACAGATAATGATTAAAAGAGTCTCAAAACTTTAGTTAATACAAATTTTTAACAGATGAAAAAAATAATCGTTTTACTCCTTATTTTCGGAGATTCATTAGTATTTGGACAAAATAAAAATCCAGTTCTGAGCTTACAAGAATGTCTTCAAAAAATAGAAGAAAATTCAAGTCTAGAAGCGAACACAGCCCTCTATAACAAGCTATTAGAACTAAGAATAAAAAACGCAAAGTCTAATTATTTACCTGATTTTCAACTAAATGTAGCAGCCACATATCAAAGTGAAGTTATCAATCTGGATTTATCCCTACCCATTGGTTTTGGAGAAATCCCCATTCCAGACAAAGACCAGTATAAAGTATATCTTTCTGTAGAACAAATTCTCTGGGACGGCGGCATGAGCAAAGCTTTACAAGCGACAGAAAAGTTGCAAACAGAGCAAAAACAGCTAAATAGAGACGAAATACTTAGAAAAATAAAAAAGAAAAGTACTGAATTTTATTTTCAACTGCTCAAAATCACGGTTAATAAAGAAATTCTGAATAAAAGTATCGAAGAATTAAATAAACGTATCCGTTCGGCCGAAGCTGCAGTAAAAAGTGGAGCAATGACCGAACTACAATTGCAAAAACTACAAGTAGAAAAGCTAAAATTCAATCAAAAATTAGACGAAGTAGAACCGGCAGAGATAGCTTTAAAAAAAGCGCTTATTATTCTTCTAAATGATAGCAGTATAAGTAAATTCGAGCCTATTATTCCAGACCTAAAAGTCGAACACCAGAATGTTAAAAATCGCATAGAATTTACTCAATTAGCTAATATGATGCAACTTACAGAGGCACAAAACGGGATTCTGAGAGCAAGCCGGATGCCAAAAATAGCTCTTTGGGCACAAGCAGGCTACGGAAAACCGGGCTTGAATATGCTCAGCAGTGATTTTAGTACGTATTATATTGCAGGCCTAAATGTCAATTGGAAAATTTGGGATTTTAAGTATAAGAATAACAAACAAATACTTAAAATTCAGAAAGATGTACTTACAAATCAGCAATCTAATTTAGGAATTAATTTTAGAGCTGCAAATGCCAAATTAGAGCAGGATATAGCCAAATACGAGCAATTAATAGCCAGCGATAAAGAAATTGTATCCTTGCAAAATGTCATACTAAAAAAGGCAGGAATTCAATTAGATAAAGGGATTATTTCGAGTACCGAATATTTGCCCGATTTACATGCCAAAACGCGCGATGAACTAAATTTGGAAATACATAAACTTGATCAGATAAAGACCATAGCCGATTATTATCTTCAAAATGGAAAGGGTAATATCTTACACCTCTACCAATTAATTGCA
>CAYQXT010000187.1:0-7351 GCA_964421365.1 uncultured Bacteroidaceae bacterium | reverse complement strand
GGTCTAACCGGAGGCTGTCTTTTTTAATTCTATTAATATAGTACTGCTTTTGTTTTTTTAATTGAAAAATTTCATTCCTAATTTTTTTTTTGAAAAAATAATTATTAGAATCTAAAAAGGTAATCCAAAATATAAAAAACAAAATGGTAAACCAAAATTTATATTTCAGGATAAAAGTAAAAGTTTTAGCTATTTTTTGTTTCCACATTACACTATAAGTTAGTGAACAAAATTAGTTATTTTTCTATAACTTACAATTTCTCGAAAAATAAAAAAGTTGCCTAAAAAGGCAACTTTTTACTATTAATTTATTAGTTTATAGCTTATTCAACCGTCCATGTATTTCCGCTATAAAGTAAGTCTTTAATATTTTTGAATTTAGACCTAGATTTTACTTCCTCGATTTGATTTTTCAGAGCTTCTTCATAAGAAATAGAATCAACATCCCTGATAATTCCTATTGCTACCGGATATTCAGGATATTGCATAGTAATTAATTTATAATGAAGTACCGGATCTGGATTTTTGGCATCATGAATCAAGATGTCGTCTTTAGTAACACCATTTTCACCGATTGTAGCAACTTTAAGATTAAATCCATCAAGCATTAGTCCTTTCTCGTTGTTCTTGCCAAATAACATTGGCTCACCATGTTTTAGTTCTATTAAACGGTCTTGGCGATGCTCTTTGTCGGTTAAATGTTTATAGGCACCATTATTATAAATAACGCAATTTTGTAATATTTCAACAACAGAAGTTCCTTTATGCTTATCGGCCAACTTAAAAATTTCTTTACTTAGGTTGATGAGAATATCAACACTACGGGCAAAGAATTTTCCATTAGCGCCTATAACTAATTCTCCCGGATTGAATGGATTGTCTATATTTCCATAAGGCGAGGTTTTAGTAATTTGCCCCAATTTAGAGGTTGGCGAATATTGCCCTTTTGTTAGTCCATAGATTTGATTATTGAAAATCAATACATTCAAATCAATGTTCCTTCTTATTTCGTGAATAAAATGATTTCCACCAATAGCAAGAGCATCGCCATCGCCAGTTATCTGCCATACACTTAATTTTGGGTTTGCAATTTTAACTCCAGAGGCTAAGGCACCTGCTCTCCCGTGAATACCATGAAAACCATAAGTGTTCATATAATAAGGAAAGCGCGAAGAACAACCAATACCCGAAACGATGGCAATATCTTCTTTCGCGTGGTCGAGTTCTGACATTGCTTTTTGTACGGCATTGATAATGGCAATATCGCCACATCCTGCACACCATCTAATTTCCTGATCGCTTTTATAATCTTTGGGTGTATATTTTTTTGTTTCGATTTCAGCCATGACACTTATGCATTTAAAAGTTCTAATATATTTTCTTTTAATTCAGTAACAGTAAAGGGTAAACCCTGAACTTTGTTATATTGATGTAACTCGTACTGAGGAAAGTTCATCCGTAAATAATTCACAAATTGCCCGGAGTTTATCTCGCATACAATCCGTTTGTTAAATTGGGATAAGATTGCTTCGGTATTTTTTGGTAACGGACGAATGTAATTAAATTGTGCCAATGCAACTTTATGTCCTTCTTCATTTAGTTCCTGAACGGCAGTCATCAAATGTCCGTAGGTTCCTCCCCAACCAATTACTAATAAATCACTATCTAAATTTCCTTCTAAGGTCTGTTCGGGAATAAAATTAACGATATGATTAACCTTATCTTCTCGTTGATTTGTCATCTCTTGATGATTAACCGGAACATAAGATACATTTCCGGTAATGTTCATCTTTTCTAAACCTCCCAAACGATGTTCTTTACCTTTCATCCCGGGAATAGCCCATTCTCTTACGTGGTTTTCATCGCGCTCGTAGGGTAGATATTTTTTCTCACCTTTAGCCCATTTAGGCTTAATCTCTGGAAGATTTTCTGTATCAATAATACGCCAAGGCTGGGTTCCATTAGCAAGAAAACCATCGGTTAATAGAATTACCGGAGTCATGTGCTCTAAAGCTATTCTTGCCGATTCAAAAGCATAATCGAAACAATTTGCAGGAGTACTGGCTGCTATAACAGGTATAGGAGCTTCTCCATTACGACCAAATAAGGCCTGATATAAATCCGACTGTTCTGTTTTTGTGGGTAAACCTGTAGAAGGGCCACCTCGCTGTACATCAACAATAACAAGGGGAAGTTCTGCAATTACGGCTAATCCTGCTGCTTCGCCTTTTAATGCTAAGCCAGGGCCTGAAGTAGTGGTTATAGCTAAATCTCCAGCAAAACTGGCACCAATAGAAGATACGATACCTGCTATTTCATCTTCTGCCTGAAAAGCTTTAACTCCCATATCTCTGCGTGCTTCTAATTCTTGCAAAATATCGGTAGCAGGAGTTATAGGGTAAGAACCGATATAAAGTTCCATATTGGCCTTTTCGGCAGCGGCTAAAAAACCCCAGGCCGTAGCCACATTACCATTAATATTTCGGAACGTTCCTTTTTGAATTTTTGCCGCATTTACTCGGAATGAAGGCATGGCATCAAGGGTTTCGGCAAAATGATAACCCGAACGAAGTACTTTTTTGTTGGCCTCAATAATCTCCGGATGTTTTTTGAATTTTTGCTCAAAAAACTTTTCTGTATAATCTAAAGGCTTATTAAACAGCCAATAAACAAGTCCCAAAGCAAACATGTTTTTACTTCTAACGATACTTTTGTTGTCCAGTCCAGAATCTTTTAAGGTCTCTTTGGTTAGTGAAGTTATAGGGGCTTCGATCAAATTAAAATCACCTAATTTAGAAGATTTTAAGGGGTCGGCTTCTTCATAACCTGCCTTTTTAATATTTTTCGCTGAAAAACTGTCTGTATCAACAATTATTGTTCCGCCTGATTTTACCCACTCCATATTTGCTTTTAAAGCCGCAGGATTCATTGCAACCAATACATCCGCATAATCACCCGGAGTATAAATTTCTTTATGCCCAAAATGTAATTGGAAACCGGAAACGCCGCCTACAGTTCCTTGTGGAGCGCGTATTTCGGCCGGATAGTCTGGAAAAGTTAATACATCGTTACCGACTAATGCAGACGTGTTGGAAAATTGCATTCCTGTTAGCTGCATACCATCACCGGAGTCACCGGAGAACTTGATCACGACTTCTTCAAGTTCTATAATAGGTTTTTTACTCATAATTACTTAAGCTAAATTAATATTGCTTACATTGCTAAATGCAAACGTTATCATTAGCCGCAAAATTAGAGTTTTTAGCTTTTAATTCTAAAAAAAATATATTTTTAACAACATAAAATTAAGCTATCACTTTAACGAACAAATGAATAGCTTCAAAGGAACCGGCTAATTTGTAATCATTCTAAATATCTATATATTTATAATATATATAGTGTGTTTTACAACATTATATATGAAATATGACAGAACGAAAAATTCAAAAATTCATAGATGAGTTTGGTCTAAAAACTGGTTGGACGGATAGATTTATTAAAACTATAAAAATAGACAGCTCACTTACAATTAATTAATGAAACCATCCGACCAATTCCGATGCAAATTCACCTTTTCATACTGGACTCATAGATAATATTTTTTTTCAGAAGTTCATCATTTACCTTTATATGTGGTGTCCTTCAAATTATATTTTACTCTCATACTATCTATTTCTTTTTTAGTAATTGTTGGTGGTTGGATTCCCTGTTTAATTTTATTCGCTACTAATTTTGCTGTTTTTTCAGCATCCTCAAGGGTTTTGAAAGGATGATAGCCTTGGATATCTGGAATAAATTCCTGATGGACATACAATTTGTGATCCAGCAAAATATCATAGCCCCAGCCCGAATCAGTCTTAATCACTTTATAAGTAAGCAATATTTTATCTTTTTCGGCATTTTGTTTTGGCTTATTTGCACAAGCTGAGAAAATGCTGACGAAAAAGAGAAAAATAACTGTTTTTGAAAAAAAAACACTCCAATTTTTTGACATATTTTAGATTTTTATTTATCTTTAGGCTAATTTAAGCAAAAATAATAAATTAAAAACTTTTATTATGGGAATATGGAGTAAATTAAAAAATGAGTTTATTGATATTATTGAATGGCTGGATGCGACGGATGATACAATGGTTTATCGTTTCGAGCGTTACGATAATGAAATTAAAAATGGAGCACAGCTTATTGTTCGAGAGTCGCAAGTTGCCGTTTTCATTAACGAAGGGCAAGTAGCCGATGTTTTTGGTCCGGGAACTTACACGCTTGCTACAAAAAATTTACCCGTGTTATCAAAACTTAAAGGATGGAAATATGGATTTGAAAGTCCATTTAAAGCCGAAGTTTATTTCTGCAATACTAAAAGATTTACCAACCGAAAGTGGGGAACGCCCAATGTGATTCCTATCCGTGATGCAGACTTTGGAAGAGTTAGTATCCGTGCTTTTGGTACTTATTCAATGAAAATTGCAGACCCAGTAAAATTTCTGACAGAAATAGTAGGAACCGATGGTGAATTTACAATAGATGAAATCGAAGGTGAATTACGAAGCAATCTGGTCTCAACTTTCACCTCTTCTATTGGGCAAAGTGGCCTGTCTTTATTGGATTTTGCTTCCAATTACAATAAATTAGGCAAGGTTGCCGAGAAATTATTATCCGAGGAATTTCCTGCTTATGGTTTAGAAATCACCAAATTTACAATAACATCTATTAGCCTTCCTGAAAATTTGCAGGAAAAACTAGATCAAGGTACCGGAATGAATATGCTGGGCGGAGTAGACACCTATTCTAAAATACAAATGGCTGATGCCATGAGCAATGCAGCAAAATCGAATAATCCTTCGGGAGGAGTAGAAAATATGATGGGAATGGCCATGATGAATCAAATGATGAATCAACAAATGAATCAGCAACAGCAGAAAGTGGTGATGAACCAGCAAAGTGTTACACCGCCTCCTCCGCCGCCTACCAACCAATATTATGTTTCGTTAAACGGACAACAAGTAGGGCCTTACGACCTAAATACTTTAGTTCAGATGATTCAGAAAAAGCAACTATCCAAACAGTCTTTTGTATGGAAACAAGGGATGCCGAGTTGGATAGCTGCCGGTCAGGTTACCGAACTTTCGCAATATTTTGGCGCCGTTCCACCTCCTCCACCGCCGATGTAATTTGCTGTATTACAAAAATTGACCTTTTCAGACTACATTCTGTCATGAATTAGAAACGAAAAATCGTGTATTACATTTATCCTCAATTAATAATGTGATAGATTTAATTCACAATTTTTCTTTTGAAACGAATCTATCTTTATTATAAGCTTTTAAAATTTTTTATGGAAAAAAAGACAATAAACCTTAACGGGAATGAAATAATATGCACAAATTGTGGTGCTAAGCTCCAGTATGAGGCTGGGACAGAAAATCTGATATGTGAATTTTGCGGAGCAGAAAATAAAATTCAGATAGATACAGAGAAACTACAAGAAGCACATCATGAACTTGATTTTTATAGCTTTATAAATAATCAGGAAGATTTCAGGGATGAAATTACTTTGCAGGCTGTAAAATGTACTTCGTGTGGAGCTGAAACAAGCGTGAATGAAAATACCGTTATTGATTCCTGTTCATTTTGTGGTGCAGCCCTCGAGAATAAATCGGCACACGAAAAGAGGCTGATTAAGCCGCAAGCACTACTCCCTTTTAACATCACTAAAAAAGAAGGCAATGGTCTTTTTAATAATTGGTTAAAAAAGCTCTGGTGGGCACCCAAGGATTTAAAAAAAATAGCTCGTATAGCCGAAAAGTTACAAGGCATTTATGTTCCTTACTGGACATACGATTCGGAGACAAATACAAATTATTCGGGTGCCAGAGGAGAACATTATTACGAAACAGAGACTTATACTGATTCGGATGGGAAAAGCCAAAGCCGGGAAGTACAAAAAACCAGATGGTATAATGTAAGCGGCAGATTATCACGTTTTTTTGATGACATTCTCGTTATGGCCAGTCGCTCCTTACCTCAAAAATATATTGATAAATTAGAACCATGGGATTTGGATAAACTTCATCCTTACGACCCCAAATTTATGACGGGATTTAGAAGCGAGGCCTATCAAATAGATCTGAAAGAAGGTTTTGAAATTGGCAAGAAAAAAATGGAAAACCAAATTTCGCAGGATGTAAAAAACGATATTGGAGGAGATGAACAGAAAATATATAAGATGAATGTCCTATATTCAAATATTACATTTAAACATTTATTGTTACCTATTTGGATAAGTGCTTATAGATATAAAGATAAGGTTTACCGTTTTATGATTAACGGCAGGACAGGGAAAGTGAGCGGTGAACGCCCGTATAGCTGGATAAAAATAACCTTAGCTATTTTAGCCGGCTTAGCTGTTGGAGGAGGAATTTATTATTATACTCAAATGCAGTAAACTAAAGGAAGTAAATCATTCATCGAGAAAGGAATTAGGGGTTGAGCCTTTTTTATTAAAAATTTATCATTGCAAGTAAGCTTATTTAGTGCATAATACTCCCCAAGGGCAACTGCTCTTGAACACCTTTTTTCAAGGTATTTTAAAGCAAATGTCATGCCTCTCAATCAATTTATTTTCATTGTTTATCATTTCTGTATCAGTCCCAAAAGAATGACAAAACGGATAATCAATTTTTTCAAACGGAGTGCCGGAAAAATTGATCATCCGTTTTGTCATTCTAGTTGTGTGAATAAAATTATCAACTCTACATACAAATTTATTAAGTGTTATAGTGTTTATTTTAAGTTTAAATAGTTCATTAAAATACTTTGTAGTCCTTATTTAATTAGTCATTAGCAGATAAATTCATGGTAGTATCCCAAAAAGTGTGTATTTGATTTTTATATTTATTATTTCGATTCACAAATATATAAAATTTGTAATTTTTTTAGGGATAGTATCTTATACATAAATAGTAGTGGCTCAAATCTTACATCATTTTCACTTTTGATTATATCAATATATTTTCCAACAGAAGTAGAAGGTTTTGGGGGGCTGAAACTGCCATCAGAATATTCTAGTAGTGTATATGAGTATTTATGTTCATCGATAACTTGTACTTTACTAAAAGATGTGGAAAATGAACTTACGCAAAATGTATAAATTTTAACACAAAAAATGAAACTTTTCATTGAAATATGCGCAAGGCTAATGCTTTTACATCTATAATACAAGCATTTATACACATAAATATCACAACATATTACAGAACAATCACATCATGCAACAAAAAAAGACCTTATCATAAAATCTATTATTTGGCATTCTTTTTGACCATTTTACAATAATTGCTATTATATTTGC
>CAYQXT010000186.1:0-7385 GCA_964421365.1 uncultured Bacteroidaceae bacterium | reverse complement strand
ACCAATAATTCCTATAGCTATATATAGGGCATTACTGTTGGGCAGCGTTGGAATAAAGCCTTGAATAAGTTGTTCCATTTCAGGTTTGGCCAGAAAAATTTCGATAAAAAAAGAAATCCCAATAATGGCTACTAAAGCAAGAATAAAAGCTTCCATTTTGCGCATACCTTTGTTTATCAGGAATAATAAAACAAAAGTATCTAAGAATGTGAGTAAGATACCCCAGATTAGTGGAATTTGGAAAAGAAGCTGTAAACCAATGGCCATACCGATAACTTCGGCTAAATCGGTGGCGATAATAGCTATTTCGGCCAAAACATACAAAATGGCATTTACAAATGGCGGATAAGTGTCGCGGCAGGCTTGGGCAAGGTCTCTGCCCCGTACCACACCCAAACGTACGCTAAGACTTTGTAACATGAGTGCCATAATGTTGGACATCAATAAAACCCAGATTAACTGATAGCCAAACTGACTTCCGCCGGCAATATCTGTAGCCCAGTTTCCGGGATCCATATAGCCCACGCTGACTAAATAGGCAGGTCCTAGAAAAGCCAATAATTTTTTGAGGGTTCCTACTTTTTGAGTTGTATCGACTGAGTTATGTACTTCGCTAAGAGAATTTTGATTATTTTGCTTCATTTTTTATCGTATCTTATACTAAACCGCTATCAAAATACCGAATTTTTTTGTATTTGATTTTAAATCAAGACATTACAAGAATATGCATAACTAAAATGATACCGATTCGGTATTTAATCGTAAAAGCGCCATGAAACGCCAAAGCGGAAATAGGTATCTGTTAGTGGATATTTGGGAATTTCAAAGAATTTTTCTTTTGTAATTAAGTAGTTTATGTTCATCCATTTGAGAAAAAAACGGGAACGGCGCATCTGTGCGCTGACATAGAAGTTTACTAAAGGTAAATGGTTGTAAACACTGTCATTTTGAAGATAGAATGTTTCGGTAGCCGGCATAAAATAGGGTGTTTTGTAGGCCGACTGGAAAAAAACTTCAAATCCGATTTGATTATACATAGCTTTTGATAGCGTGTAACCTTTGTAATAAAAACTTCCTCTATAAGTCAACTGGGGTAAATGGATAATAGAATCGGAAAAACTCTGGTATAAAAATTTACTTTCTAAGGCAAAATATTTTAGGTTGATAATGTTAAGGATTCCAGTTTTTAGATAGGCAATGGTGTTTTTTGTTTGGGCTGGCTTAGCCCGCGTATTAAAATAAATATAATTTTGAACCTGTCCGGCGGTAGCACTTATTTTAGTGTGTAATTTTTGCAATGTCACAGAAGCTGTGGCCTGATTCATGTAAATTTTGTCAAAATTATTTTCCCATGCAATACGATTAGCAGAATAACGATTAAACCAATACGAGGGCTCAGATAATTTAGATTGTGCATTGGCTGCGAGAATAAGCGGAAATTTTTTTTCAAAAAGGCGTAGTTGAGCAAAAGCCTTGGCCGTATAGTCGCTCTTATGATAGCCGGAAGTAAACATTTCGTAGGAAAATTGCCAGTTTAGAATTTTTCCACTTTGATTAAAAAGGCCAAAACGAAAAGAACGATCTTCAAAAGCGGTATCGTTTTTCAGTCGCACATATTCTTTGAAATTATAAAGTTTTGTATGTGCCATTTTATATTCGGCAAAAGCACCTATTTTCACATAGGGAAGAAGGTCATCACCTGTTTTTAAGTAAAAATTAGCCTGCCAGTTTGTTTGATTCGTGGAATCGTAAGAAGCAATAGAATCATAGGCAAAATATGCATTATAAACATTTATAGGAATATCTTTATCTTTATAAATTTTGGTAATAGGGCTATATTTGAAATTTTGCCCGATGGTGAGCAGGTCTTTGCGTTCAATTTTCTCAATAATCGTATCTTTGCCGTCTTTTTGTGTGGTTTCTTGTTTGCGTATATTATATGGTATCGTATAAATAAGATGCTCTCCATATTCTTTTTGCTTGAATAGATTATAAGTGTTGGCCATTTTTACAGGAATTTGTGTTCCGATTAGCTCTATCGTGTCAATAATTCCTCCATTCTCCTGATTATTTAGCTTATTAAAAATCGAATAAGCATAAAAACCTAGATTTTTTTTCTGGTAATTGGAGGTAAAATAAACCGAACTACCGCGTGACATTTGGGAGTTGTAACTACCCTGAGCACTATTGGCCTCTACTTTTAGGGTTACATTCCAGAATGGATTGATATTTCGGGCGTGCATAAAGGAAACTATATTTTCTTTATCTAACTTAGGACCGGTTAAAAAAGTGAGTTTAGTATAGGGTTTTGTGGTATTATAATAATCTACAGAATCGGGTATATACCAATAGTCTTTAATGTGGTGCATGAAAATGAAATCAGAATAAGGTATGGCTTCAAATATCTGATCGAAATAGGCTAATCCGTAATTTCCAAGGAATAAATCAGAAAAGTTTTTTTTATAAAAGGGATAATATTCCTGAAAATCGGTTAAAGCAGTATCTACGTTCTGTGCTCTTACATTAAGCAAATTATCATCAGGATGATAAATAGTGATGATTGTGGGTATCGAGTCTTTGGACTTAGAGGTAGGTTTTGCATCTATTGCTCGCTGTGCCTTAAGTCCAAAGCTGAGAGTCAAAAAAAAAAGAGGAAAAAATAAATATTTCATTTATCTCTATGAATTAATATTCTGAATAAAAAATTATCTGCAAACATAGTTAAATGTGAGATGAAATCAAATCTTTTTTTGAAATTCGGGTAAATCAGTCTAATTCGTTAAATTTGCGTTCCTATTTTGTTTTCAGCTTTAACTACCTCATACTTATGTAGTGGTACATATTAAATCGATCCTTTAATTATTTGTAAATTAATAATGAGTCCGGTATAAAAAGGTAAATTTGCATCGAAATCGGTCGGATGGCTTTATTAATCAATTGTAAGTGAGCTGTCTATTTTTACAATTTTAATAAATCTATCCGTCCGACCGGTTTTTAGACTGAACTCAATAATTATAAGATGAAAGCAAAATTCGCCATTAATAATTCACAATTACTTATTAGCTCTTATACCAAATCCACTTCCATATTTCTTTGTAGCTAGGTTTTTTACCGTACATTAAAATACCTACTTTGTATATTTTTGCTCCTAACCAGATGGCGCCCAAAAATGTAAGCACTAAAAGCACTGATGAAATAAGCAAATCAATAATGGGGACGCCGAACGGAACACGCATAAGCATCACAATGGGGGAGGTGAACGGAATTATGCTGAACCAATAGGCTACTGCCCCGTGCGGATTGTCGATAATAGCTTGCAACATCACCATGGCAAGGATGAGCGGAAGCGTAATGGGCAGGACGAACTGCTGAGTGTCGGTTTCGTTATCTACGGCGGCACCAATAGCTGCAAATAGCGAGGAATAGAGTAAATAGCCGCCGATAAAGAAGAAAATAAGGGCAAAAATCATTTCGCCGACTGGCAGATTATTCATCGCTTCGATAATACCGGATAGTTTTGGGTTTACTTGCTCCATTGCTTGTGAAATTTCTTGTTTATTAGTGCTTTGTGTCTGGATTGTTGTGAGCTGCTTTGCCTCTTTTAGCTGCGGAATAAATTGTTGACCAACACCTAAGATGCCAATTGTCAGTAGAATCCAGATGCTAAATTGGGTTAAGGCTACCAAAGCGACTCCAATCACTTTGCCCATCATCAACTCAAAGGGCTTTACCGAGGAAATAAGTACTTCTACAACGCGACTTGTTTTTTCTTCTATCACGCTGCGCATCACCGATGTCCCGTAAATCAGGGTAATCATATAAATTACCATTCCTACAATAATGCCAAAAATCATGGCAATTTCTGTAGATGACTTTTCTTTTTTACCTTCTTTCCATACTGAAGTATTTATGTCTATATGAGGTTTTATGGCATCTAATTCTTTTTGGCTGATACCTAATTTTTGCATTCGTAATTTTTGTTCCTCTTGCTTTAAGTCTGAAGTAATTTTTGTTTTCAAGCTGAGGCTTACTTGTTCTTTAGCTACTAATTCGGGGTGTTCGGCAGAACTGTCGTTAATACTTAAAATCCCGTAGTATTCAGATTCGTTTAATTCTTTGAGGAGGGAAGCGACCTTTGTTTTATCTGTAAAATAGTGATATTCAACTTTTTCATTATTTACAAAAGCATCTTTATACTTTTTTGTGGCATCTACTACGGCAATTACTTTTTTGTCGTCATGGTTGAATTGCATGGCTAATACGGGAATCATGATAATGGTAGCCATTAAAATCGGAGCCAGAAGTGTCATGATAATAAAAGATTTTTTGCGAACGCGAGTCACATACTCACGGGCAATAATTAGTTTAATCTTTGTAAATTTCATTGTTTATTATAATTTGTTTAGTATAAAGGTAATGCAGAATTATTTATTGAAATTTGTTTGTGTTCCGATAGGATTAGCATACATTTTAACATTTTCTGCATCTATCGTATTACTGCAAAGGATAATCAGGCGCTCAGTGACGTTTCTGAATTCACGTATATTTCCTGTCCAGTTTATTTTTTTAAGTTCTTCAATGGCATCATTAGTTATTTTTGGTTTAGGCGAGCCATATTCGTCACATATCTGTTGGATGAAATAATCGGCCAAAAGAGGAATGTCCTCAATTCGTTCATTTAGAGAGGGAACTCGTATCAGTATTACACTTAAACGATGGTAGAGGTCTTCGCGGAAATTTCCTTTTTTTATCTCTTCTTCTAGATTTTTGTTGGTAGCTGCCACCACGCGTACATCTACTTTTATGTCTTTATCACTACCTACGCGCGAAATTTTGTTTTCTTGCAAAGCTCTTAGAACTTTGGCTTGGGCAGCCAGACTCATATCGCCTATTTCGTCCATAAAGATGGTGCCGCCATTGGCTTGCTCAAATTTACCTTTGCGTTGTTTGTGTGCGGAGGTAAATGCCCCTTTTTCATGTCCAAAAAGTTCACTCTCAATTAATTCTGATGGAATTGCGGCACAGTTTACTTCTACGAAAGGGGTGTCGGAGCGCTTACTTTTTTCGTGTAGCCAACGTGCCACCACTTCTTTTCCTGTACCATTTTTGCCGGTAATCAGAACCCGTGCTTCGGTTGGTGCTACTTTTTCAATCAGGTTCTTGATGTTTTGTATCGCCGGCGATTCGCCAATCATATCGTGCACACGATTTACTTTTTTGCGTAGTTTTTTTGTTTCGGTAATCAGATGTGTTTTATCTAGGGCATTGCGCAAGGTTATGAGTAAACGATTTAAGTCCAACGGTTTTTCGATAAAATCATAAGCGCCTTTTTTTATGGCTTCAACGGCATTATCTATCGAAGCATGGCCTGAAATCATTATAATAGGAGTATCATTGGTGATTTCCATCATGGCATCAAGGACTTCCATTCCATCCATTTTTGGCATTTTGATATCTAAAAGTACAACATCATAATTATTCCTTTGAATTAAATCCAAGCCGGTAGGGCCGTCTTCGGCTGTTTCAACCTTGAATTTTTCATATTCGAGTATTTCTTTGAGTGTATTTCGGATAGCTCGTTCATCGTCTATGACTAAAACTTTTGACATGGTTATGAATAATTAAATTATTTTATCTGCACAAAACGCAAGCAAATTAATAAAAAAAATGAAAAATAGAAAAAGATTAATTAGAATATAGTGAAAAGTGAAGAGTGAAGAGTGAAGAGTCTAAGAGCAATTCATTATTATTTAGTTATTTAGTAATGTTTGGAGTGAAGTAAACAATCTGAGATTTCTCTTATCTTCAGCACTTATTTTTCCGCGCTATTCTTCTTCCTCTATTTCTGTTATATATGGTTCTTTGCCGGCAAAAACAACAGGAACTCTGTTTATCTTGTCTAAAGCTATTTTGTGCGCCATTAGTTCTTTGTAATATTTTTTCGTTCAATTTGGTCTGAGGCTTCGTTTACTTTTGTATTTATGCGTTTTACGAAATCTGCGTAGCTTTCATTCTCTTGTTGGTTTTTAATAGATTTTATTTCTATAATTATCCTGTATTTGTTTTTATCATGCGGAATTAAGGCAATATCATATCGTCCTTTCCTACTTTCTCTATTGGATTTGATGATATAGTCATCGCTCGAAATAGCTCGCAAACCAAGGGTATAAATATGGAAAAATTGTTCACGCTGTTGAAATACTGTCTGTACTTGTTGGAATGCATGGCCGTGCGTTTCTACAATATCAAAATAGCTTAATATTTTTTCTGTTTCAGCCTGAGTAAATCCAAAACTATCGGCATAATAAGTCGATGTAATGGTAAAATGTCAAAATTATTCCATTCGGAAAAAATACTTTCTTTGCCCACGCGTATTACATCGGTTAAAAGCCCTTTTTAAAAATTATCTTCGTTTCCTTTGTAGGCTTCACCAAGAAAAGCCTGCATAAAACTAATCACATTTTCGTAGTAAGTAGGCTTTTCTTTTGTGTCTTTTATTGGTTTTGGCGTGTGTTTAGATGCATTAATTATAGAGGTATCATATTCATCCACCAAAATAATAACCTTTTCTTCAAAATGGATTCGCAAATACTCACTAAGTTCTTTTAGGCTGTATTCGAATTTGGCTTGTGAGGCTTGTTCATTTAATATTTGTAGAAAATTTTCTTTTTCTAACTCACTTAATTTTTTTGATTCTAATAAGTATTTGTGTTTTTGAATAAATTAGAAATTTCTGTTTTAAGTTTATTGTAGTAATCCTTCCAGTTAGGAGCTTTTATTCCTTTAAGAGAAATATTTATAACCGGATATTTATTTTGATACTTTTGACAAAAATCGCTTTGGGGGGCTATGGCAAATTCCGAAAATAATTTGGCGCTATCTGGTTTTTGAATATCAAAAAAAATGCTCTATCATCGAGAGGTTTAATGTTTTACCAAAACGCTTTGGGTGAGGTATCAGCAGGGTATAACTATCGTTATCAAAAAAATTGTATATCAGCATAGTTTTATCCACAAAATAGCCATTGTCTTCTATAATCGTTTTGAAATCGGAACTGCCTCTACGTATTCTTTTTTTGGTAGCTATAAGCTAATATTTAAGCAAATATTTATCTAATGTAAATTTATTATTTTTTTCTGATTTAAAATGAACATTTGTTATATTTGAGCGCAAATAAAAATAAAAAATGATTTATATTCTTTCGCTTATTTTTGCAATTACTTTAGTTCTTAGCTTTTTCATGCTTCGTAAAAAGATATTTTCTTTAAGTTTTGGATTTCCGATCATAAGATCCTTACAGATCAGAGTCATTTTAACAACAGTTTCCCATTCCTTTTCTTTTCTTTCAGCATCAGCCTGTTTTTCCGGACTGTTATAATCCTCTC
>CAYQXT010000185.1:0-7409 GCA_964421365.1 uncultured Bacteroidaceae bacterium | reverse complement strand
AATGGGCAACTTGTGAAAGGAAAATACCACATGAGGGCCGGCACATCAATGGCAACCCCCGTAGCAGCAGGTTTAGTGGGTTTAATGCGTGCTGCCAATCCGATTTTGAATGCAGACCAAATTGAAGCTATATTAAAAAGAACATGTGATAATATTAATGCTCAGAATCCTGACTATTTAGGATTGATTGGAGCAGGAAGAATTAATGCCGAAAAAGCCATTCAAACAGTGATAAAAGGAAATCAGCTAATCTCAGTTATAGGCTATTCTTCCTTAGATATTGCTCCGGGTGAAAGTCTAACTTTCTCTGACAAGTCGCTTGGAAATCCCAGCTCTTGGAATTGGACATTTGAAGGCTCGGAAACCTTGAGTTCCACAGACCAAAATCCGAGTATTAAATTTAACTTAGTAGGTGATTATAGTGTGCGACTGATCGTTTCCGATGGGACAACCAAAGACACTACATATTTATCACAAAAAGTAAAAGTGGGAACCAGTACAAGCATAGACATAGAAGCAACAGGTTTTTCGACAGCTTCAAGAGGAATTACCTTTATTTCTGTTGCCGATCAAAATACCGTTTGGGCATTAGCTTATGATGGTACTGACCCGACAAAATATATACAAGAGTTTACTGTTACCACTGATGGCGGTAGAACATGGACAGCCAAAAAATTTGGTTTAAGCACAAATCTAGCCCCTTCCATGATTTTTGCTTTGGACAGCAACACTGCATGGGCTCCTTTTTTTGACACAGGAGATCCAGGAACAGGTAAAGCCGGCATTTATAAAACCGTAAATGGTGGAAATACATGGAATCAACAAAGTTCAGCCAGTTTTTCTGGTTCTAGCTCTTTCCCCAATGTTGTCTATTTCTGGAATAGCAATGATGGAGTTTGTATGGGCGACCCCGAAAGCGGGTATTTTGAAGTTTATACCACCTCAGACGGAGGTGTCAACTGGACACGTGCAGCCAATAGTGGCAATGTATTAAATTCCAATAGTACTGATGAATATGGAACAGTAGGATATTATAGTGCTTCTGATGATGGTACATTCTTCTTCAACACCAACAAAGGGCGTATATTTAAAACCAGCGACAAAGGGAAAACATGGCAAGCAATAGAAACCCCCCTAAAAGGAAGCACAAAAATAGCCTTTAGTACTGCAAATTACGGAATTATAGCAGATTTAGATACCCAAAAGGCTTATTTCACAGAAGATGGAGGCACAAATTGGTCTGCCTTAAATTATAGTGGCGAATTTTTTGTCAATCATTTTCAATATGTCCCCGGAAGTAAAAATATGTTTGCCAGTGCAGGGTCAAATTCTGATACTAAGGAATTAGGATTAACTTTTAGTCGCGATGGAGGCAACACCTGGATTGACGTTCCGGAATTGACCGAACAACAATGTCTGGCACTTGGATTTTATGATATTACAACGGGCTGGATAGGTCAATTTTCGCAAGATGCAAGCAATGGAGGTATGATACGATACAATGGCCCCAATACTTTTGCTGAATTTGTTAGTGACAAAAATGCAGCTTGCTCGGATGCCAGTAATTCAATTACCTTTTCAGACAAAACATCTACAGGAAGCACCAATCCAACTTATAAATGGAATTTTGGAAAAGATGCCACTCCATCCACAGCCTCAACCCCCGGCCCTCATGCCGTTAAATATTCATCAGAAGGAGTTCGTGAAGTAAGTTTGACAGTTAATGGTGTTTATACCGTAAAACACACTATAAAAGTTACCAGCCCCGCATATATGGGGACAGCCGGCATTGATACAAGCCGGGTCTGCCAATGGGCTTCTGCACATTTATCTTTAGACTCTGCAAATGGCGATATCCAATGGCAAGTTTCCATATTAAAAAAAGATAATTTTGTAAATTCGAAAAGTGCATCAGCCACAGCCAAAGAATTTTATTCTGCTCCGGTAGAAGATACAAGTTATTTTAGAACCAAAGTATTTACTGAAGGATGTGATGCGTTTTATTCTGATATTTTCAGGGTTGATATTAGTCGGGTTACAGCAGATTACACTTGGCAACGCGACAGCATGACCGTTACGTTTACCGATGCCTCGAAAAATGCTGAGAGCTATTTATGGAATTTTGGCGATGGTACAAACTCTACCCAAGCGAACCCTTCGCATCGTTATAACGATGAAAAGGATTATGATGTGAAGCAGATTGTTACGAACAGTGATGCTTGTATAGACTCTTCTACGCAAGCGGTGCAAGTTCATGTAACAGGCATTACAGATAATCTGCAAAAAGGAGAATTAAAAGTATATCCAAATCCCAATAATGGGCAATTTTTTATTGAGCTAAGTGGCATACCTATTAGTAAAATAAATCTAAAGATTATTGCTCTCGATGGGAAACAAATTATGGAAAAAGAAGTGTATGGGGCTAAATCATTCATAAACATTAATCATTACAAAAAAGGAATCTACTTTTTACATATAGATACTGAATTTGGCAAGGTAACTAAGAAAATAATTATCCAATAAATATCAATACATCATCTAACTTAGCCAAAGTTATTATTAAAAAACACAAATTTTGGCTAAGTTTTTATTTTCAGTTTTTTCCAGTCTTTTCGATGTGGGCTTTAATGCTCTTAATGAGTTTTTTAATTTTATGATTATCTATCAGGTAATTGCTTGCCACTCTATCCGCTTTAACTAAATGGAGCAAGGCATGCGTATATTCATTTCTTCTAAAATAGATTTTCCCTATAAAATATTCTGAATCAAATAATTCTTCCCAATTGTCATCTTCTTGAAACAAAAGAGTTGCTTTTTCTAAAAATTCAATGGCTAGCTTATTAAATTTACGTTCATAAAGCAGAGTTGCAACATTGAAAAAACATTCTCCTGCCGCCATAAGATTTCCTTCCTTTTTATAAATATCGGCGGCAGAAGAAAAATAAAACATAGCCCTTTCATGCTGCATCTTATATCCGGCAAGTTTTGCGTACTGAAACTGCAAACCCGCCTGAGAATCGGGATCTTTGAGCACTTCGGCCAGCTTCAAGGCTTCTCCAAGCGTTGATTCTGCCTTCATGAATTCATTCTTTTCTAATAAAATGGAGATTATACTTTCATAGTGATTTAAAATATTGTACTCTTTTCCAAGCATTTTATCATATTCTATGGCACTGTTATAAAAAGAAAGCGCATCCTTAAAATACCCCTGTTGTTCGGAGACTTGAGCCAAATTACTAAAATTCATTGCAATTGCCTCATTAAATTCAGTCTCTTTATTCACTTTAAGGGCCTGACTGTAAAATTCTTTTGCTTTAGGCAGGCTTCCTATTTCTAATTTAAGATTTCCTAAATTATTTAAAATTGCTCCAAGCATTATTTTATCAGAAATACCCTGAAGTAGTTCCAGAGTCTTAATGTAGAAACGGTAAGCAGAACGTAAATCACCCAATCTTTGATAAGCATTTCCAAGATTATTAAAAGAATTAGCCAAGCCATAATTATCTTCAATTCTAAACTCAATAGACAAAGCTTTTTCATAAAACTTAATAGCCTTTTGATATTCATGGGTATAATGATAAAAATTTCCTAAATTATTATAAATGGTTATTTTACCTCGGGGCAATTCCAAATGGGTAAATATTTTAAGGGCATGCTCATAGTATTCGTAAGCTTTATTAAACTTACTAAATTCAATCAGGATATTAGCTACATTACATAGAGAATTGGCAATAAAAAATTCATTTTTAACAAAAAAACTCAAATCCAAACTTTGTTTATGAAGCTTGAAAGCCTCATCGTAATGACCAAGAAACTCATGCGAAGTTCCAATATTTGCTATAATCTGTATTCTAAGTGACTTATTATTAATTCTATTGGAAATAATTAAAGCTTTGTTCAAATATTTAATTCCTTCGACCGGATTGGCCATATAGCTATAAATAATTCCTAACTGATTGTAAACTTCTGCAATCAACTGTTTATCAGATAGGTTATCAGTTTTATTCTTTGCTTTTTGTATTAAAAAAAGAGCTTCTTTATGCCGCCCACGAAAACGCAAACTTACCGATTTATAAAGTAAGGCTCTTATACTCACCTCATCTGATTTTAGTTTGAACCCAATGTCTAAATTTTCTATACTTAGATTTAATGCCTTTTGATAGAAGCCTTGATATAAATACATCTTAATTTTTTCGGTATTATACTCGGCAATTATTTCCAAAGGAGTATTATTCAAGTCTTTAACAAACTGATTTAATGCCCAATAGCTTTTTTTAAGACTACTAAGTGAAAAATATATTCTGGCAAGTCGAATATATATTTTATTTTTTGAAATCAGTTTAGATACTGGGAAATCAGTTATATAATTTTCAAGTAAGCGTTTTGCTTTTCTAAATTCTTCTATTTTTAGAAAATAATCTGTTTTAAGGCAAATAAAATCAAAATACTGTTCAGAATTTTTATTGAAACACAAAATATAATTTTCCAATTCAGCCAAAAGCTGTTTGCTCTCCTTGATTTTATTGACTTGGATAGTCATTTTTATCATGGAGAGTAAAACTGAAAATTCGTGGGTACGATTATATAATTTTTGTTTCACCTCAATTGTTATTTGATAGTAAGATACGAATAAAAAAAATGAGAACAAAAAATAAAGGTTAAAATTTTATAATTCATAAAAAATGAGAATCTGAAAAAAATAAGTGCTTCAAAATCCCAACTTATTGGGATTGTCAACTCGACTGAAAAAGTATATTTTTGCAGTATAAGTTTAGAGAAATGACATTAGCCGATTTACAATTTGATGAAAGTGCTATAATAACAAAGGTAAAAGGCCGGGGTGCCTTTCGCAAAAGAGTTACAGACATGGGCTTTGTACGTGGTAAAAAAATAAAAGCCATAAAAGCAGCTCCGCTCAAAGACCCGATTGAATATTCCATTTTAGATTATGAAATCTCTCTTCGTCGAAATGAAGCTAAATTAATTGAAGTTATCGCCGAAAGTGAAGTAGAAACACCACAAAATAGTACTGAAAATCCTGATTTTAAAGTAGAGGATATTTTACGAAAAAATGCCATTACAAAAAGTAAAACCATAAATATAGCTTTAGTTGGAAACCCAAACTCAGGTAAAACAAGTTTTTTCAATTTTGCCTCCCACTCACAAGAGCATGTGGGTAATTATAGTGGGGTAACCGTAGATGCCAAAGCCACTCATTTTAAACATAAAGGCTATAAAATAAACCTTACCGATTTACCCGGAACTTACTCCTTAACAGCCTATTCGCCCGAAGAGCTATATGTGCGTAAGCATATTCTCAACGAATTACCGGATATTATCATAAATATAGTGGATGCTTCTAATTTAGAGCGCAATTTATACCTCACGACTCAACTGATTGACATGGACATAAAAATTGTCATGGCGCTGAATATGTTTGATGAATTGGGAAATAACGGGCATCAGCTCGACTTTCTCTCGCTGGGAAAAATGCTTGGCATTCCCATCGTACCCACAGTGAGTTCCAAAGGAACCGGAATAAGAAATGTGCTAGACAGAGTAGTCGAAGTCTTTGAAGATCGTTCTGATATACAGAGGTTTGTGCGAATTAATTATGGCCAAAATTTAGAGGATGCCATAACTGAAATTAGTAAAAAACTGGAAAGTTTCCCGGACATAGAAGCAAAAGTTTCCCCCCGATTTGTGGCCTTAAAAATAATGGAAGATGACCCGGACATAAAAAAAGAACTTCAAAAACTAAATTTTCCCGAAAAACAAACCCGAGACATTGAAAAAATAGAACTTACTACAGAGAAGCGTATCGGCGAAAATATAGATACTTATATAGCCGATTCGCGCTATGGTTTTATTGCCGGTGCACTAAAAGAAACATTAAGAAAAAATCCTTTAAAAAGACGAAAATTCACCAACAATATTGATGCTATTTTAACGCATCGTTTCTGGGGCTTTCCTATTTTCTTGTTTTTCATGTGGGTCATGTTCCAATCGACTTTTAGTCTTGGACAATATCCTATGGACTGGATAGACATGGGCGTGGGATGGCTTGGCGCTCAAATTCAATTATGGATGCCTGCCGGAATGCTTAAGGATTTACTTATTGATGGAGTAATTGGTGGTGTAGGTGGCGTAATTATATTTCTTCCCAACATTCTCATCCTCTTCTTTTTCATCTCAGTGATGGAAGACACCGGCTATATGGCACGTGCCGCTTTTCTAATGGACAGGATTATGCATAAATTTGGCCTGCACGGCAAATCGTTTATCCCTTTAGTTATGGGTTTTGGCTGCAATGTACCAGCTATTATGGCTTCGCGTACTCTAGAAAACTGGAAAGACCGTATGCTAACTATGCTTATCAACCCTTTTATGTCGTGCAGTGCACGCTTACCAGTATATCTCGTTATTCTTGGCGCATTTTTCCCCAGTAGTCAGGGGTTAATCCTTTTCGGAATTTACGGACTAGGGATTGTGATAGCCGGATTGGTAGCTATCTTATTCAAAAACACACTGTTTAAAGGTAAAGAAGCGCCTTTTGTTATGGAATTACCACCCTATCGGAAACCTACCTTGCGAAGCGGATTACATCACATGTGGTTTAAATCTAAAGAATATCTCAAAAAAATGGGAGGAATTATCCTTCTCGCCTCTATTTTAATATGGGCATTAGGCTATTTTCCTACAAAACCAAGCGGAATTGAAAAATTTGACCAAAAAATTACCCAAATAAATAAAGAAAGGCAAAATTTTAATGAAACTTTTGAGACTATTGGACAAAAAATGGATTTTGAAGAACAGGTTCAAAATAAAATCCAAGAGGTAAAGACGCAACGAAAAACCTATCAGCAAGAAAACTCGTATATAGGTAAAATTGGCCATGCCATTGCTCCGATAATGAGGCCTTTGGGTTTTGACTGGAAAATGAGCATAAGTATCCTTACCGGAATGGCAGCCAAAGAAATTGTTGTCAGTACCATGGGAGTATTGTTCCAGATAGATAATGCAGACGAGAACTCGGTGAACCTGAGTCAGAAGCTACGTAATGAAAAATATACGCAAGGTAATAAAGTCGGACAACCGGTGTTTGATAAAATTATAGCGCTAGCTTTTATCATTTTTGTACTGATTTATTTTCCCTGTGTAGCAACTATCACTGCCATTAAGCGGGAATCCGGCTCATGGAAATGGGCGGCTTTTACAGCTGTATATACCACAACATTGGCTTATCTTCTGGCCTTTATCGTTAATAATGTAGGACATTTAATCTTTTAATAATATGATTCAGGAAATTATCACTTACTTGATTATTGGATTAGCCGCTTTAAAAGCACTATATTCTGCCTATGAAACTTTTTTTTCTAAAAAAAAGAAATCGGCCTGCTCATGTGGAG
>CAYQXT010000184.1:0-7484 GCA_964421365.1 uncultured Bacteroidaceae bacterium | reverse complement strand
ATTATATTTTGCGAACGAACTATTCTTTAGCGACAAACAGAATTCACCATTAATAATTTACCATTACTTATTCATCCTTATTTTCGTTTTCTTTTAGCGTAACTTGCTTTTCAAAATCTTCTTCCAATTTTTTGGCAGCTTCTTCGTCTTCCACAATAATTTCCCTTATCCGATCAATTTGAAGCTGCTTATTTACTTCTCTAAGTTTATTAGCCGTATCTGTGAAGAAATGATGTTTGGATAAAAATGCAACCTGCATTTTATTCCAGGCATTTAAGGAATTAATTTTGTTCTGAGCCTTTAATTCTCGATACAGATTATTAGAAACAGGAATAAAATCGCTTCGGCCGAGATAATCCAAATCAGCATCACAAATAATGCGTTTGAGCAGATCAGCACCTGGCTTTGGAGGCAATTCTGTGGCCATAATCACATCGCAAATTCGGTCTATTTGTGCTTGCGTATAATTAAATTTAGGCAACCATTCTCTGGCAATAACGGTGCTTCGTTGCTCGTGCCCATCATAACCACCATTAATATGTCCACTATCATGGAACAAAGCAGCAGTACGCAATATCAATATAGCCTCATCATCCACTCCATCGCCATAACCTATTAATTCAGCTTGATTTACAACGTCTATGGTATGTTTATAATTATGATAAAAAAGATGATCCGGTAGTTTTTTTTCTAGCATATCTAAAACTAATTCCTGTAAATCTGTGATCTGCCTTAAATTATACTTAACACGGAAAATATCATTTGGATTTCGTCCCTTTTTCCTATCTTCGGATAAAGCATGCTTAATACGCTTCACATAATACATATCCAGATTTCCCTGATATTTAGCTGGGATTTTACCATGAAAATCGCAAATAAAGTATTCTCGAATCAACTCGTAAGTCATCACCGAAATATTAATTTTCCCGATATCTCCTGCTGAGGCCATTCGGGTTGCAATATTTACTGTATCTCCTTTTAAGTCATAGGAAATTTTCTTTTTGCCATGAGCAGTAGCCGTAACAGAGCCAGTATGAATTCCTATCCTAAAAATCCAGAATTTCTTATTTTCTGCATCATACTCTTTCTTTAGATTATCAAGATAAGTATCCATTTCTAGGGCAGCCAGAACGACATCAATCGGGTTGGTAATATTTTTCTGCGGGACTCCTCCGGCAGCCATATAAGCATCTCCGATGGTCTTTATTTTTTGTATATTATGCTTTTTTACTATCTCATTAAAATGGAAGAAAATCTGGTCTAAATCGTCTATTATTTCCTGAGAATTGCGCTCTAACGAAATTTCTCTCAATCCCTGAATATCAAGGTATAAAACCGTTGCCATTTTAAAACGAAGCGTCTTACCAGTCAGCTTAATTTTAGAGCCTTTAGGCAAAAAATCCTGAGGAACTTTGGCTATCAAATTTTTATAATATTCTAATTCGTTTTCTGCCTTATCCAAACTATTCGATAAACTTTTTACCTGAGTGTTTAAATCTTTATTTTCCTCTATCAGTTTTTTTATTCTATGAACGAGTTCTTCATCTTTTGTTTTAGTTTCCATTTCAAAGTATTTATAACTTTATTGCAAGATACGAATATTTTCCATAAATTAAACAAAACTAAAGCTTACTTTTTAATTAAATTTGTATTATTGTTAAAAATTAAATTTATGAACGGGGAAGAAAAAAACGATTCAGACTTGAATTTATCAACTCCTTCGGCTATTGCTTCGGATTTTAAGATTTTAGGTAAAAAAATGAAAGTAATAGTTAAAGATATTTTGAGTATCCGACCTGGTACCGATGTAAAAGGGACCATTGAAGGCATAAATCGGGATATAAACTTCAAAGGCCACACCGCTTGGATTTTAATTGCCTCCATTTTTATTGCCTCCATCGGACTGAATACTAATTCTACAGCCGTAATTGTAGGAGCAATGCTTATTTCGCCCCTAATGGGGCCAATTTTGGGGATTGGTTTGGCTGTGGGAACAAACGATTGGAATCTACTTATCAAAGCCTTAAAAAATTTTGGTATTGCCATTTTCATCAGCTTGCTTACCTCTGCTTTCTATTTCTGGATTTCGCCATTGAATGACGCAGGTTCAGAATTACTCTCCCGAACCAAACCTACCATTTTAGACGTGCTGATAGCCTCTTTTGGCGGTTTTGCAGGAATAATCGCCGGCTCGCGTTACGAAAAGACAAATGTTATTCCCGGAGTTGCCATTGCCACCGCCCTTATGCCTCCTTTATGTACCGCAGGGTATGGTCTGGCTACAGCCCAGTATGGTTATTTTTTTGGTGCATTTTATCTATTTTTTCTTAATTCCGTTTTCATCAGTCTAGCTACATTCATCATGGTTCGTTATTTCCGGTTTCCGGTAAAACACCTTTTAGATAAAAGCTCCGAAAAAAAATTTAAACGCTATATTATCATTTTCGTTACGATAATAATTCTCCCTTCAGCCTTTTTATTCTGGGAAGTTATTCAGGAATCCCGATTTGATTCAACCGCAAATAAATTTGTGCAGGAAAACATTAAATTTAAGGGTAGCGAGCTCATTAATAAAAAACTAAGCTACAACGATTCGCTATCCTATATAGACCTTTACATCATTGGTGATGAAATTGGACAAGTAAAAATAGACAGCCTCAGCAACTTACTGGCCAATTATGGGTTAATTGCAAATAATTCGTGGCTTGCGCAAATTTTTAGTATTACCCGAAAAACGCAAATACGAATTCATCAGGCAAAAGACAATACACAGGCTTTAATGTCTCAGATTAACGATATTAGTACTAATTTATCAGAAAAACTACGAAAAGGAATTATTGAGGATTTATACGCAAAAAATGAACAATTATTACAAGCCAAAAACAAAAAAATTATTAACCTACAATCCCAACTCATTAAATTTAAGAGTGATAGTTTGCCAATACATTCGCTAAAGAATGAGTTAAAAGCACAATATCCCGAAATAGCACAATTTTCGATAAGTAATAATGTACTCGAGATAAAAAACGACAGTACAATAGATACCATACCAGTAGTATTAATAAAATGGGCGACAAAAGTTCGTGGCTGGCAAAAAAGCAAAAACAATATTAAAATAGCCAATTGGTTAAAATTCAGGTTAGCAAAAGATACGGTAAGAGTGATTAATTATTAAATTTGAAATTTAGAATTTGTAGAACGGCATTAACAATTCACCATTAACAATTAACAATTATAAAGTGGGCGTGCGAGCGGACTTCCAACAAAAAAGACTTTATCAAAAATTTTGTAATAAAGTAACGATGTATTAAATTCGTAAAATCTAAAAAAGAAACAATGAGTCTAATAGATAATTTACAAAAAATTAAAGAAAATATTCCTGAAAAGGTAAAATTGGTGGCTGTCTCTAAAACAAAGCCGGAAAAAGACATAATGGAACTTTATAATTCAGGCTACCGTATTTTTGGAGAAAATAAAGTGCAAGAACTGGTTCAGAAATTCAAAGATTTGCCTAAAGATATTGAATGGCATCAAATTGGGCACTTACAAAAAAACAAAGTAAAATATATTACTCCTTTTGTGGCGTTGATTCATGCCGTAGATAGCTTAAAACTATTATCTACCATAAATAAAGAAGCCTTAAAAAACAACCGAATAATTGATGTTCTTTTACAAATACATATTGCACAGGAAGAAACAAAATTTGGTTTTTCTTGCAGCGAACTTAATGAAATATTAAATTCCGCCGAATTTTCTGCTTTAAAAAATATCAAAATAGTGGGATTAATGGGAATGGCAACAAATACTAATGACACAAATCAGGTTCACAAAGAATTCAGAGGACTAAAACAATGCTTTGATAGCCTGAAAAATGAATATTTTGAAAGGCAAGAAGAATTCAAAGAAATTTCTATGGGAATGTCGGGCGATTATCCGATTGCGATAGAAGAAGGGGCAACAATCATACGTGTAGGCAGCCATATTTTTGGAAAAAGAGATTATACCAATAGATAAAATAAAACCTAATACCTAACCACTATCAAATTGCTTAAAAGATATTGTACTTAATTTGTTATTAGATAAATACAAACATAAGCATAATAAATATGATACCGATTCGGTATAAATTAATTACTAAGGCTAATTTATTCTAAAATAATCTATAACTTTACAAGGGTAAAAGGACAAAATCATGAATACATTAAGAACTAACTATTTAGGAATAGAACTAGGTAGCCCGATAATCGTGAGTAGTTCGGGATTAAGTAATAGCCTGGACAAAGTAAAACAAATGGAAAAATATGGTACCGGAGCCATAATTCTAAAATCACTGTTTGAAGAACAGATAAACCTAGAAACTTCTGATTTATTAAAGTATAACGACTATCCAGAAGCTGAAGATTATATAAAAGGATATACACATAGTAATAATTTATCTATCTATTTGGCTCATCTAAAAAAGGTTAAAGAAGAAGTTAAAACACCTATAATCGCAAGTATCAACTGTATTTCTTCGGCTGTTTGGACAGATTTTGCCAAAAAAATAGAGGATGCCGGCGCAGATGCCTTAGAGCTTAATATTCATATCATTCCCATTGATAAAAATTTAAGCGCAGGTGAAGTAGAACAGCAATATATTGATATTGTTGGAGCTGTGAATGAAAAGATAGCCATTCCTCTGGCGGTAAAAATAAGCAATCAGTTCACGAACTTACTGAATATTGCAGATAAATTAAAAGCTGAAGGTGCAGATTCAATAGTTTTATTTAACCGCTTCTATGAACCGGATATTGATATAGAAAGATTCAGTTTTTATAATTCCGGCATTTTCAGTCAGGCAGGTGCTTATGGTAAAACCCTACGCAGAGTAGGACTTCTGAGCGGGCAAATACCCGACTTAGAAATTTCGGCGACTACCGGAATTCATACTGCCGAAGATGCCATTAAATTACTACTGGCCGGAGCAGATACCGTACAGGTATGTAGTGTTCTTTATCAAAATGGAATTGAAAAATTAAAGGATATAAATGTTGGCATAAAAGAATGGATGAGGAAAAAGAATTTCAAGAATATCGAAAGTTTCAAGGCAAAAATGAGTTACCGGCAAATCACAGATCCTTCTTTATACGAAAGAGCACAGTTTATGAAGTATTTTTCGGCCTACGAATAAAAAACCTAAAAAAGTTTGCTAAAAATAATAGAAAAGATTAGTTTTGCAAGCGCAAAGTTCGGGGTGTAGCTCAGTTGGCAGAGTACGCGTCTGGGGGGCGTGGGGTCGGAAGTTCAAATCTTCTCACCCCGACTTATTTAAAAGCCTGTTAAACTAAATGTTCAGCAGGCTTTTTAGTTCACAGACTTTTAGATTTTCGGTAATAAAATACCGGAACAGGCAATTGGGCACATAGCATTGCTTTTCGTATTCAATTATTTTGAAAATTAACAAAATAACATTATTTTTACACGATAGCATATAGTATGTGATTAGAAATTTATTATGTTATTATAGAAAATAAAAAAAATTACTCCGCTACAAGCATGATTAACAACGGGATTAATACTGTTGTATTTATTTTTAATTAGAGACACTATCCTAAAAACTATGTAAAGTCAATTTTTTATAGACGGATTTTTTTATAGCTTCATCAGTTGGAAAAGAGAGTTTGTTTTTGGTATATTTTCTTATTTTTCCGTTAAGATTTTCAATAATATTCGTGGTATAAATAATTTTCCTGATTTCAATAGGAAAGTTAAGAAAAACAGTCAGTTCTTCTCAATTTCGATACCAAGCTTAAATTGCCAAACGATACCTCCTTTTATTTATGTACCTAATTTTGGTTCTGCCATTTTGATTATCACTTTAATAATCAAAATGGCAGAACCAGAACACAGAAAAGACAATCCGGCTAATTTCATCGCTTGGATTATTTACAATCGTTTGGGGTTTCTTGAGACAAACACTCGGACTTATAGGCGCATTTGAATCCATAGAACAAGTAGGCAATATTTCTCCAGCCATAATCACAGATAGCTTAAAAATATCACCTTTAGCTCCTGTGTTTGGTCTTATTACTTTTCTAATTTCCCGTTTAGGAATTATTGCCTGCTAATGAAAAGTAAAAATCAATAATTTGAGAACTGACTGTTTTCTAATTCCCAAATTACTGTGTAAAAACAGCTTTTCTTCTTCCAGTAATATACTATCCTCACATCAATTCAGGTATTTATTCGTTCGCATTTCTGTTCAGCAGTTTTTTGATTTCTTTTTCGCTCAGATTTTTTCGTTTGGCATAATCAGCAATCTGGTCGTAATTGATTTTGCCTACATCAAAATAGCGGGCTTGTGGGTGGGCAAACATCCAACCACTAACCGATGCGCCGGGCTGCATCATATAACTTTCGGTTAATTTTATCTGTGATTTTTCTTCGGCTTGCAACCAATTGAACAATACCTGTTTTTCGTGGTGGTCGGGGCAGGCCGGATAGCCTATTGCAGGACGAATTCCCTGATAATTTACCCGCAAAATGTCTTCTAAACTTAAATCCTCATCGGGGACATAAGCCCACAACTCTTTTCGTACTTTCAGATGCACTACTTCGGCCATTGCTTCGGCCAAACGGTCGGCCATAATCTTCAGCAGAATAGCGCTATAATCGTCATTCTCAGCTTCAAAATTTTTCACCCATTTTTCAATGCCTAAACCGGCCGTTACGGCAAAACCGGCCAGATAGTCGGTCAATCCGGTATCTTTGGGGGCTACAAAATCAGCCAAGCTCAGGAAATAATTGTATTTGCTGTCCTTTGCTTTTTCTTCCTGTTGCCGCAATAAGTGGAAGCTTGTTAAAAGCTCTTTTTTATCCTCATCGGTATAAATCTCAATATTATCGTTTTTCGAATTGGCAGGGAAAAGACCTACAATTCCATTGGCCTGAACCATTTTTTTGTCAATAATCTGTTGCAGCATGGCTTTCCCATCGGCAAACAATTTTTTGGCCTGTTCGCCTTTTTGCGGGTGCTCAAAAATTTTGGGATATTTACCATTTAAATCCCAAGCATGAAAAAAGAAAGTCCAATCAATAAATTTGGCCAGTTCTTCCAAAGGAAAATCATTGAAAGTAAAAAATCCGGTCTTTTTCGGAATCAAAATATCTTTTTCAGTCCAAGTAATCGGTATTTTTTTACTTCGAGCTTCTTCTATACTTACAAAGCGCCGTTTCTTTTTATTGGCATATCGGGTACGAATACCTTCGTATTCATCCCGTACTTTTATTTCAAAATTCGGCTTTAATTTCTCGTCCAACAACTGGTTCACCACACCTACACTCCGCGATGCATCCAGCACATGAATAACTGTTCCTTTATAATTCGGAGCAATTTTTACTGCTGTATGTAATTTGCTGGTAGTGGCACCGCCAATTAATAAGGGCAGATTAATATTTTTTCGCTGCATTTCTTTGGCCACGTGTGTCATCTCTTCCAAAGAAGG
>CAYQXT010000183.1:0-7637 GCA_964421365.1 uncultured Bacteroidaceae bacterium | reverse complement strand
TTCAAGTATTTCATTTTCATTTATTTTTTTTACCCCGAGATGGAAATAGAGGCCTGTAACAAATAGCAGAGAGGCCGGGAATACATAATCCATATAGTCTTTTTCGGGAATCAGCATTCGATAAAAAGAATCCTCGGCGATGTAGCGATAGGACAGAATGGGGCCAATAATCCATTGCAAGAGGGCGATTAGTATCATCACATCTCTGATGTCTATCTTATGGCCAAGTTCTAAGTAAAATTTAGTCGAAAAAATGGCAAATAAAGTAAGTCCTAATACCGAATTAAAAGTAAGATTAAATAGAGTGATAAAAATAAAGAAGCTGATAAAACCAGCACTTAGAATTATACTTAAATTTTGGTTCTTCATTTATTTTATTGTTTTTCGACTTCTTAGTAGCATTCTGTTTATTTTTCGCTTAACAAATATACACTATTTTCTATTGCTACGCAGATTTTATCAAAATTCCAGTTTTTAATTAATTGTTGGGCATTTTTCCCCATTTGACTTAGATGTTTTTTTTCTAATTTAGATAATATTTCTGATAACTGATTGATTTCATTCGCTATGAAAACATAACCCGTTTTCGCCTCTATTATTAAATCGCTGTAACAGCCAGTTTTATTACTTACAATAGCAGCTAATCCACAGGCCATAGCCTCGTTTACTGCAAGTCCCCAGGTTTCTCCGGGGCCTTGTGATGGTAAAATAAGAATGTCTCCCAAACGGTAAACTAAGGGCATTTTAGATTGATTTTGAAAGGGCAGAAACAGGCAATTTTTCGGGGCTTCTTTTTTTAATTGACTATCCAGCTCGCCACTACCAACAAATAAAAATTTCATGTCTGCCCGTTTTGTAGTCAGAGCAACTTTTACAACATTAAATGGCGCTTTTTTCCTTTCAAATTTCCCTACGAAAAGTACCACAATGTCCTCTTTTTTAATTCCCAATTTTGATTTCCATTTTTCTACCTTTAACTCAACTTGTTTATCAATTTCCATAAAACGATTATTGTCTATGGCATGAGGGGCAAAGCTTAATTGCTCTTCTTTAAGTCCATATTTCCTAAAATAACGTTTGTTTTCGTTTCCAACATAGAACGCAAAATCTACCCAACGATATACAAATCTTAAAACAAGCCTTCTAACTATTGATTTCACAATTTTTGTTTCGTCTAATAAAGTAGAATCACCACGAAACAAAATAGGAATTTTTCTATGAAAATAGTGCATAAGCTGCAAATGAGAGTAAAATTTCCAGCCAAAAATTAAAATAGCATCAGGATTATAGCCTTTGACAAGATTAATTAGCTCAGGATTTTGGATACCAAGAAAAGAATGTGGCTGCGGATTTTTTGACGTATTACGAACAAAAACATGATCATAGCCAGTTAATAACGGTATATCCCATTCAATTTTTTGCCCGAATTTAGTATCAAAAAATTGATTTTGGGTATTTTGCCAAGTATAAAAAACCTTAATTTTAAGTTTTGAACGCTCATTTAAACGTTTAAACCAAGGAGCATTATATTGTATCGGATGGGTGCTAATGATGGCTACTTTATACATTATCTTGAATTTGTCCAAAAATAGAATTTTATTATACAAGTTTCAAAAATAAAAATCGTCTAAAGATTAGTTTAATTTAAAGTATAGAAGAATGAAAAAAATAGAATTAATATTAATGAGTATATTATCAATTGGGATGATAAATATTTATGCACAAGGATATGGGAATTTTTCACCAGAGCTGATGGCCGAACGTCAAACCCAAAGATTAACTCAAGAGTTGGATCTTACCAAAGGGCTGATACCACAGGTTCAGGCTCTAAATGAAAAATACGCTCAGTTAATGGTAGATGCTCGTAAATCCGGACTGGATAGAACAGATATGATATTTAAAATAAAAGAATTGCAGGAAAATAAGAAAAAGGAGATGAAACTGATTCTTAGCAAAGAGCAGTTCAAAAAGTATAGAAAATATCTTAATCAGCACCAGAATAATATGCAGCAGCGCTATGGAGGGGGTAAAGGACATGGCGGTGACCGTGGACAAAATTTTTAGTTAAGATATTGGAAAAATTGATTTAAAATATCGACTAATTAGAATTAACGTAACTTTTTTTGTTAAAAATTCTATTAGCCGATATTTTTTTTAGTACCTTTGCATTCATCCAATCATTTAGTTATTTGTAATATGAAACAGTCTGTAGAAGTAATTAAAACTGCTTTTGTTCTTATCTATCTTAAAGCCATAGATTATAATATGTTGGGGGAAGAATTTACGGATAGAAATGCAA
Organism: uncultured Bacteroidaceae bacterium; assembly: GCA_964421365.1. Lineage (GTDB taxonomy): Bacteria > Bacteroidota > Bacteroidia > Bacteroidales > DYOH01 > CAYQXT01. The sequence continues at coordinate 5,338 of CAYQXT010000183.1, read as the reverse complement.
AGAAATTTATTGTTGAGGAGGCAAAGAATGCTGGAAATTATATGATTAAAATTTTTCCTCCAATAGTTCCCTGGATTAAAATGCGCGACAGATACTTTGATTCTGCAATAAAAAATGCGCAGGAGAATAATTTTTCTCAGATAATTATTTTGGGTGCGGGTTTGGATTTACGTCCTTTACGTTTTAAGGAGTCCAACTTGACCTTTTTTGAAGTAGATTATCCTTCGACAATAGATTTTAAAAAAGAAAAATTTATAGAATTTAATATTGAAGGCAATAGTAAATTTATAAAGGGAAATTATCTGGAAATCGAACTTATCAATGAACTCGTTCAGAATGGTTGTAATTTGAAGGCATCAACACTTATTTTATGGGAAGGCAATTCTATGTATCAAACGGAAGAAAATGTACAAAAATTAATGAATGTCTTGAAAAATAATTTCGAGAACTTTAATCTTCATTTTGATTTTCTTCCCAAGGCAATAATAAATAAAACCTCTGGAGATATTTCTTTAGATGAGGGTTTGGACGCATGGTTTAAAGTAGGTGCACCATTTATTTATTCAGTAGAATCAATTGAGAGATTTGCTGAGAAATTTGATTTTGAACCTATTGAACAAGTGTCTTGTAATCAGATGATGGAAAAAATAATCGGTAGGAAATTACCTGAATACGATGTTGCCTATTATAATTTGTATTTTTTTGGCGGGGTACATCACAAAAAGCAGCTTGAAAAATAAAAATAAAATTACCTTTGCACACGGATTTTAAGCAAAGAAAATATGTTTTTAGAGAATGAGCGTAATGTCGGAAAAAGAACAGCTGGCTGGATAGAAGTTGTTTGTGGTTCAATGTTTTCAGGTAAAACAGAAGAATTAATCCGTAGATTAAAACGAGCAAAAATTGCCAAACAAAAAGTTTTAATTTTTAAACCCAAAGTGGATACCCGTTATTCTGATGAAGAAGTGGTATCTCATGATGCCAATACAATAGCTTCTTTTCCAGTAGAAAAAGCCACAGAAATACTGGAACACGCACACGACGAAGAAGTGGTAGGAATAGACGAAGCCCAGTTTTTTGGCGAAGAATTGGTCGAGGTTTGCAATCAATTGGCATATAAGGGGAAAAGGGTTGTTGTGGCTGGTTTAGATATGGATTTTCAGGGCAAGCCATTTGGCCCCATACCTATGCTTTTGGCCACTGCCGAATATGTAACCAAAGTACATGCTATCTGTATGCGTTGCGGCAAATTAGCCCATTACTCCCATCGTACTTCTGCCTCTAAAGAACTCGTAGTACTTGGTGAAACGGATATATACGAGCCTCTCTGTCGTACCTGTTTCAAGGAAGCAACTTCCGGATTTACCTTCTCGAAGAATACAAGTTTCGAATAAGCTGTTGGCCGCTGTTGGTTGAAGTTTTTAAACTCGACCGTCTCGGTAAAATTTTTCAAATAACAAATACATGTAATTCATAATTGATTTGTACTCAATAGAACTGAATCCGTAATTAATTGCTAAACTTCGGGTTTGGATTTTTTTAGCCTAGTTTTCTAAAAAAAACTTGTTTTTCTTTGGATTTATTAATTTTTTTTTGGAAATTGTAGCTTCAAATGCAAACAAAAACAATAGAGATATATACCGAATTAACCGAACACCGAGGCAGAAAGTGCTTAAAACTCTGTTTCGATTATGATTATCAAACAACAGAGAAAGTGCGGCAGATTCAGGGTAGACGTTGGAGTAAAACAATGAGAACCTGGTATTTGCCTGCCAATTTTCCTATTTCCGATTTAAAAAATTATCTACCCGAAGCAAATATCCAAAATAAAGACCCACGTTATGCTAAATTATTTATTGATAAAAAAGAAAAAAAAATAAAACTCAGATTAAATCAAGATATACCTATATATAGTAGTTTGCGAAAAATAGAAAAAAATTTTCGCATAGAGGCTCATCCTATCTGGTATTTTAAGGGGAATAATCAAAATTATTTGCAAATTATAAAACTACTGGAAAAGCATGCTTATCAATACAGTATAGAATACACCAAAACAATTGACGAAAAACAAAGTAATCTACTGGTGAAAAGCTATGCAGAAGCATTGATAATCAGAAATAATAGTAAACATACAGCAGCGGCTTATGTTCCCTATTTTCGTGATTTTGTAAATGCGATATACCAAAATCATAAGAAAGATATGAATAATTTAAAGCAAAGTATAGGGAAGCAAAATTATTCCGACTCTCGGCAAGACGTTCGTGCAATTACTGCTATAATTAACAATTTAAGCTTTAGCGAAATAAATACTTATGTACAGAAAGAAATACGAAGTAAAAGACTTTCGGAAATTAGACGAAGGCATCTTATCAGTGCCCTAAAATATTATTATGAGAAAATATTAGGACGCAAAAAAATGTATTTTCCACTAAAAACGGATAACAAGCTGCTCAAATATACCAAACGGATTCCTGTATTGGATGTGCTGAAACAAATTAAGAAGCTAGAAAACAATAAAGAGAAGCTATTGTTAATTTTGTATTATTCTTTTGGAAAGACCTTTGAAGAACTCAGCCGGCTAACACTCGAGCAAACCAAAGCCCTTATAAAGGAAGCAAAACAACAAAATATCCAAGGCTTATCAGCCTTAATATCTATTATAAAAGCTGCATATGAAACATATCGGCCCAAAGAATATCTATTTGAGAATAACAAACACAAACCATATTCTGAAAAAGAATTAAGCAAACACTTTTATAGGCTCTGCCGGAAATATCAAGTGGCAGAACTCTACCGTTTAGAATTTGAAGCCATAGCTCTAAGAGCCAGCATGAAAGACAGTACCATAAAGAATTATGCCTCCTATTTTCTTACATTTCTAAAGAATTTTAAATTTGTCCATCCCCTAAGTATCAACAATACACAGATAAGAATTTTTTTGCTACAACTAAATAAAGGGGCCTATTCTAAAAATACCATAAAATTATATTACGTACAGACTGGTAAACGCGAAATAGATACACAATATCTTTTTCGACTCAAGCGCGTAAAAAAATTACCTAAAATATTGAGCATAAACGAAATAGCCTTATTGCTTTCGCAAATAAAAAACCAAAAACATTATTGTTTAATAGCTCTGACCTACTCGGCCGGATTACGGCGTAGCGAAACTCTTAATTTGCAGCTAAATGACATTGATTTTATACGCAAAACAATACTTATACGCAGTGGTAAAGGAAAAAAAGACAGGTATAGCTTACTTTCGGAAAGTATGGCAGTCGATTTACAAACTTATATTCGCTATTATCAGCCCCATGATTATTTATTTGAGGGAGCTGCGGGGGGCAAATACAGTACTAGCAGTATGGAAAAGATACTCAAGAGAGCTTTAAAAAGTGCGGACATAAGCAAATATTGTACATTACATTCTTTGCGGCATAGTTTTGCCACCCATTTGCTGGAGCAAGGTACTGACATTCGGTATATTCAAGAAATTTTGGGGCACAATAGTATTAAAACAACAACAATTTATACGCATGTAGCCAAAACGGAAGTACGCAAAATAAAAAATCCTTTGGACAAAATCAAAAAATTTGATAATTTACCTCCCTAGGAGTTCTGCCAATCTACCGGATTTACCCCATGTTCTTTTTATGTTGGTATTAATTGGTAGTGCTTTACAAAAAAACTAGAAATAATATAACGGCAGATTGGCGTAATATGCCAAGACAGATGTTGTGCGTCATACAATAGAAAACACAAACTTCAAAATTAATTTAGATTTGGGTATTACATTTGTGTTAAATAATAAAAGGAAAAATAAAATGAAAAAAGCAACAATTTTTACGATAGGAATGGCAATGTTTTTTATAATATCTTGCCAACAAAAGAAATCAGATTCTAATCAATCTTCAACTGAAACTGTAAAAAGTGAAATAAAGGTTGAACCGAATAAAAAGGTGTTTGAGAATATAGATGTCATTTTATCGCCATTTGAAGATATGACGGAATTTGCACTTGAAAACAATGAAAAAGGAGTTAAAAAATCTTTGAGTAAAATAAAAAAAGCATTTGATAATAAAATATTTGAAAGCAATCTTTCGCTTGAAAATTACAATATTCTAAAGTCAAAATTTGAGCATCTAAACGAACTCATTGCTCAAAAAAAATACAATGAAGTCGCATTGGCTTCAACAGAGATTTTTGAATTTAATGTAAGTAATTTTTTAGATGGAAATAAAATAGAAAATCAAATTAGCATTGAACATTTAGATTATATGGGATTTAAAATTCTTGCCCTTTTGAATCAAGATAAAATTGATTGGGCGAATATTGAACTAACTATCTCTAAAGTCCAAAAAAAGTGGATTGCTTTAAGCCCTAACGTAGCAGACAGAAACTTAAAAGAGTCTTTTAATTATCTTTTTAAAGGTTTGCAACTTAGTGCCAAAAATAAAGATGTTAGTATGCTTAAAATATTAGCTGAAATGGATTTAAGCTTAGTAGATGTATTAGAAAATAATATTTAGAAATTGGGATGGTTTGAAAATTTGACTTTTTACATAGGAGGAGAAATATGAATACTATTAAGAACATAAACAAAGTAGCAGAGATAACATTAATCTTTTGGTTAATGAAAATTGTGGCTACAACCCTTGGAGAAACATTAGGTGATTATTTGTCAATGACCTTAAATCTTGGCTATTTAACGGGAATTATAATTACACTTATTTTCTTTTTGGTTGTACTTTCAGTTCAACTAATTACAAAAAAATACATTCCTGTTTTTTATTGGTTAGTCATAATTGCTACAACTACTTTAGGAACGGAAATATCAGATTTCCTTGACAGGAGTTTACATTTGGGCTACACTTTAGGTAGTTTAATTCTCTTTTCAGGTTTAATTATAACCTTAATTTTATGGTATAAAAAGTTCAAAACTTTAAACGTTTATCCTATTACCAACAGGAATAAGGAAATATATTATTGGATAGCAATTCTATTCTCAAATAGTCTGGGGACAGCATTTGGAGATTATTTAAGTGATGTAATAGGACTAAGTTTTCTTTATGGAGCAATGGTTACAGCTGGGGTAATTCTAATTGTTATATTACTTCATTGTCTAACAAAAATAAATCATATAGTCCTGTTTTGGATAGCTTTTATCTTTACAAGACCATTTGGTGCTACTTTTGGAGATTTTTTGACAAAACCTATTGCAAAAGGTGGATTAAATTTAGGCACTTTGAATGCTACAATGGTGTCTATTGGTTTAATTATAATTTTAATCATTATATCTCATAGAAAATTGAATAAAAAAAAGGTAGTAATATAAAGT
>CAYQXT010000182.1:0-7643 GCA_964421365.1 uncultured Bacteroidaceae bacterium | reverse complement strand
GATAAGATAGCCATTTATGATCCCAGCATTAGCGAAACTCATCACCGGCACAAAAAAGATGCACCCAGTGGAACAGCGATTACTTTAGCTGACGATATACTGCATAACATCAGACGTTTAGAGCGCTGGGAATTAGGTAATGAGGTGGCCGAAAATGAACTTTCTATAAAATCTATAAGAGAAGGAGAAGTATTTGGAATCCATGAAGTTAAATATGAGTCGGCAGAGGATATTATAAAAATAATCCACGAAGCTAAAGGTAGAGAAGGTTTTGCACTTGGTGCTGTTATTGCCGCAGAATTTTTGTTGGGGAAACGAGGATTTTTTACTATGGACGATGTCTTAAATTTTTAAACCACATACTATGATAGAAAGAATAAAACAAGCAGGAATGATGAATTGGATTAAATTTGGCGTATACGCCTTTTTATATCTTTTGTGGGTAATTTGGTTGGGTAATTATTGGTTTTTATTGGGAATTCCGGTTATTTTTGATATTTATATCACTAAAAAGGTACATTGGGCTTTCTGGAAAAAGAAAGGTGTTGAGAAACAAACTAAAGTGGTAGAATGGATAGATGCCATTATTTTTGCAGTGATTGCGGCCAGCTTTATTCGTACTTTTTTCATCGAAGCCTACACTATTCCAACGTCTTCTATGGAGAAAACACTGCTCGTGGGTGATTACTTGTTTGTGAGCAAAGTGAGTTATGGCCCCCGGATTCCGATGACCGTTCTGGCTATTCCATTTGCGCATCATACCATGCCTCTAACTAAATATACACCAGCTTTTTTAACTTGGATAGAAAACCCGTATCATCGACTAAAAGGTTTGGGAAAAGTAGAAAGAAACGATGAGGTGGTGTTCAATTTTCCGGCCGGCGATACGGTTGTTTTGCAGCATCAGGAACAGAGTTACTACGAGATGGTGCGCGAATTAGGACGTAAACAGGTATGGGATAATTTTGATATTGCGGTTCGGCCGGTAGATAAAAAAGAAAATTACATTAAACGTTGTGTAGGGCTTCCTGGAGATACTATCCAGGTGATACATGGTTGGTTAAGTGTAAATGGTAAGCCGCAAAAGCATTTCAAAAATATACAGCTTAAATACATAATAGAAACAGATGGCTCTCGTATTAACGAAAAAATATTAGAAGATATGGGTATAAGTAAAGAGGATATCAATAACTCAATGATTACTCCAACAACCTATATTTTACCACTTATAGCTTCTAATGTAGATAAAATCCGACAGTTTAAAATTGTGAAAAGCGTTACTAAGTACGAACGTCCCGCCGGACAACGTTCGGAATATATTTTCCCACACGATGCCCGCTACAATTGGAACGAAGATAATTTTGGCCCCTTGTATTTACCCAAAAAAGGGGATATTCTTCATTTAACCAGCTTAAATTTACCACTTTATCAGCGCTTGATTGTGGCTTACGAGCGAAATCGCTTAACGGAAAAAAACGGCCAGATATTTATTAACGGTGAAAAAACGGATACATATAAGGTGAAAATGGATTACTATTGGATGATGGGTGATAGCCGTCATAATTCGCAGGATTCTCGATTTTGGGGTTTTGTTCCTGAAGATCATATCGTTGGTAAGCCTTTATTTATATGGCTTTCCATCGACAAAGACCAAATATTTCCAAAAAATATTCGCTGGAGTAGATTATTCTCTGTGATTAAAGGACATAATGAATAACAAATTAAAGAAATGGTTAATAGCAGCGGCAACAGGTTTCCTGTTGTCGCTTTTCTTTCACCTATTCATAGGTGAATTTTTTGTTTACAAAAAAAAGAATATGCTATATTCTATAAAACCAACTAATCTACTTTTTATTAATAAGATAGAGAGAAAAATTGAGTTCGGTAATATGCTGGCTTATAAACGTAATAATGTTATTTATATATCCAGATGTGCCGGATTTTCGGGTGATTCCATTATCTTATTTAAGGCAGCCTGTATGAACAAACATAAAAATATAGAACACAATTTAAAGCGAAGCTTTTTGTATGAAATATTGAGTGCGGTAGACTTGAGCGATAGTCTCAAAAACACACAATTTGAATTTGATGCAAATTTTTATCACGGAATTTATCACTATTTCACAATTCTCCCCCTATCTCAGGCAAATTCACTTTCTAGATGGAAAAAAATTCTGGAAATGAAAAGAATTAATACCTCTTTTGATAAAGAATCAGCAAATATTGACTTTAGTAAACTTTTCTATGAGCCGGGAAATTCTAAAAATGGAATTTGGCTTATTAACGATTATCGGAATAATAGGGAAGATAGCCGAAAATTTGGTTTTATAAAAAGGAAAAATGTTTTAGGGTGCGTTCACGTTATATTTTGAAATTCTCGAAATAAATTCACCCTTTACGATAATTAATTATTTTAGTATTCTACTAAACGCAAAACGGCATTCATCAACTGTGTCAGGGAGTAAGGTTTATAAAAGGCTGAAACATTTTTAAACTGTGCTATTTCGTTTGAATTATAGGGAATGGAACTTACTACTAAAATTGGTATATGGGTAAATTTTCTTAACTTTTCTATCCATTTTATACTAACATAATCTGTTAAGTATAAGTCAGTTATCAGTAAATCTATCGAATTATTCTCATGTAAATACTTTAGTGCTTTTTCACCAGTAGTGCAGAAATTTATTTTGAATTCTTCCGAATCGAAAATTTCTGAGTACAGATATTGCTCTGTTTGAGCGGGTTCTACAATTAATATATTATATTTATTAGACATAGTTACTCTTGAAATTACAAATTTTAGACCGAAGACGGTGAGGAATCAATGTTTTTAAATATTAAATTATTATAGAAGTTAAAATTACTAACAATAATCATATTTTATAAGGTAATATTTTACAGATTTTAATAATTCAAGTAATAATATTTTTCTGAACAAAAATTTATTATCGACGTATATTTTAATTCCAATAAATTATATCTTTATTTTTTGTATATTGACATTGAATATAAAATTATACCGTGCCGGTATCGTATTTTGTATGCTTGCTTTAGTTCATTTTAGAACATCAGTAAGTTGTCAAAAAATATTTACAAATTTTAGAAGCGGTTGAGTATAATATATCGTTTATAAAGGGAAAGTGTATAAATCACGTGCTAACTAATATTTAAAAAAACAAACTATGAGAAGCGGTATCTTTAGGATCTTTACATTTATTTTAATTTTACTGATTTTGGGAATTAGATGTAACACGAGTATAGAAAATAAACTTAAAACTCCTGTTGCTGAAGAACAAAATATTTTTTCCGATCCCACAATCTGTAAGATTTATACCCTTGGCTATAACCGCGAAACGGAAGATTTAAAGCCTTTTTTATATGACAACTTAGCGAAAAACAAACTTATGGCTCTTTACACAACTGCTTCCCTTCAAGACACTTCTCTAACCGGGCAGTTAGCTAAAAATCTGTATGATGCGAATGATAAAGTCAGAATAATGGCATCATTTGCTTTATCTCAGTTGAAAACAGAAAAAGCGGCAGGCTTGATAAAAGAAGCCATTGATTTTGAACCTTCAATGAATGTAAAATCCAGGATGGTTGTAAATTTAGGAAGATGTGGCAATAAACAGGATTTGGATTATATTTTAGATATGGAGATTCAGAATAATCAATTATTATTACTCGAAGGACAAGCCAGGGCTTTGAGCTATTTTGGTGTTCGAAATGTACATTCGGTAAAAGCTACCCGTCATGTTCTGAATAAACTGTCTGCACCCATTCCGCAAGAAATTAAGGACGAATATAGCAGCTATTTCTTAAGGCTAAAAGGTCAATACTTTAAAAAATTTTTTGTACAGCTGAAAAAAGCCTACTATTTTTCTTCTACTAAAGGGAAAATCAATATTCTTCCTTGTTTTATTAATATTCCGACAGAATCAACATTAAGCTTTGTGAAACAAGAAATTGAGGCGAATAACGATTATAGGATTAAAATACAATTACTAAATATTTTGGGCATTTTTAGTTATCCACAAATTCGAAAAGAACTTTTCAATGCGATTGAAAGCAAAGTAGCGAATATTGCCATAAAAGCATCTGAAATTTTAGTAAGGAAAAATAAAAACGCAGATTTTGAAAACTATTTTGATTTATCGCAAAAGATTGTAAATACAAGGGTAAGTGCTAATTTATTGCGAGTAGCAATGGCTTTGGCAAATAATACACAAAAATTTTCGGGCGTTCTGGTTGATTTATATGAAAGCCAGGATAATGTTTATGCCAAAGCAGACTATTTGCAGGCTTTTTCAGAGAACCCACTCAGTTACAAATTTGTTTCGGATGAATTATTTAATTCCCAAATTCCGGTGATACGCTCTGCTGCCATATTAACACTTAGTAATATGTGTTATTCTGACAAGTTCGATTCTGTATATGAAGCTAAATTAGCCTCAGGAGGTGTGGATTTAAAGAAAGAATTTGCTTTTATTTTCAAAAAGGCTATCCAGACCGGTGATGCTGCTTTAGTTTCGGTTTCAGCAGATATTTTTACCGATAAAAAATTAGGCTTGCTAAATATTTTGCCCAATACTTTCTTTTTTCAACAAGCCATTGAGGATTGCCAATTGCCCAGAGACATAGAAGCATATCAGGCGCTTATCAAAACAATGAAAATATACAAGATAACTTTTTCAACCATTGATTATCAGAATTCCTATGCCCTTTTAGACTGGAGTTTTATTCGTAAAATACCTAAAAATCAAAAAATCCTGATCAAAACGAACAAAGGGGACATGATAATTCAATTAATGGTTGAGATGGCTCCTGCAACGGTTTCTAGTTTTTTGAAACATGTACTCACTGGTTATTATGATAATACTTATGTACACCGTGCTGTCCCCAATTTTGTTGTACAAGGAGGCGATTTTCGAGGAGATGGCTGGGGAACAGATAATAAACTTTTGCGCTCTGAATTTTGTCCTCTTGAATATGATACAGGAATTTTAGGAATTGCATCGGCAGGAAAAGATACCGAATCGTCTCAGTGGTTTATCACCTTGTCTAAAACACCTCATTTAGACGGCAAATATACTATTTTTGCCAAGGTAACCAAAGGAATTGAGATAGCTCACAAACTTGAAGTTGGCGATAAAATACTGAGTATGAAAATGCTCTAAATAATTGTTAATGGTGAGTTGTTAATTTAATTCAACCGAAATTAGAACTTTGCTGAAATTATTGTCATAGATGTTGCTGTGTATTAAATAATTAAATATTTTCTAATGTGAACTTTAGCAAAGTTTAACAAGCTTAGAAATAAACAAAGAAAAACTGCAACTTTTTAGCTTATCAGTTGATCTAAGGTTTTCTGAACTCCGCAGGCAAAAGAAATTTGTCCATCGGGAACATCAAAATCGCACGGATTTATCCGTATAAGACTGGCATGTTAATAGTGTGTGGCCAGATTCTTGGAGGTATGTCTGACACTTGGAATCGCTTTTCCTGTGCCTAACTCAAACACAACAATTTTCTTGTTTTTATTTTTTATTAAAAAATTATAGAATAGTCTGTCTTGCTCATCTGACCTGTTAGGTAGCCAGTTTACCTTTTTATACTGAATTTACTATTGCCTCTGCCTGCTCAATTATTCGTTTTGTTTTAAGTATTTTTTCTTCTTCCATAATTTTGAGCACTTATCCGTCCGTCGAGCATGTGTATAATCCGATGACAATATTCTGCATCTTTTTGAGAGTGTGTGGCAATTAATATAGTTGTTCCATTAGAATTTAGAGTACGTAATAGTTGCATAACTACCTGGCCGTTTTGGGAATCCAGATTTCCAGTAGGTTCGTCTGCAAGAATTAATTTAGGCGAATTTACGATGGCTCTGGCTATGGCTACTTTTTGCTGAAAACCACCCGAAAGCTGAGAAGGATAATGATAGGCCTTTTGAGCTAGTTTTAATTTTTCCATTATCTGGTCTACTTTAATTTTTCTATGCGGTGCTGGTAGTCCGAGATAGATTAACGGTAGTTCTATATTCTCAAAGACAGTAAGTTCATCTATCAAATTAAAATTCTGAAACACAAATCCAATATTGTTTTTTCGTAATTGAATCCTTTTTCGTTCATTCAGTTCTTCCAAATCTATACCTGAAAAAGAATAGCTGCCGGAAGTATGCATATCCAATAATCCCAGAATGTTTAGAAGGGTGGTTTTCCCACTTCCTGAAGCCCCCATAAGGGCAATGAATTCATTTTTTTGAATACTTAGATTGATATTATTCAAAGCCTGCAATTTAATGCCATCGTTTTCAAAAAATTTGGATAAATTTTCTGTTTGTATCAAATAGGGGCGGCTATGTATCATTATTTTATTAATTCGTAAAGTTTTCTCTGTAAAAAATAACGCTGAGAAGACAGAAGTGGGCGAGTATCTATAATCAGAATATTTTCTTTTAACGTTTTTTCGTCCGGACTTCCTGAACTTTGAAGCTGGTTATACAGTAGTCTGAAACCTTCTTTTGTGAGCAAAACGATTTCGTTGCGCATAACAGAATCTAGGGAGCCTTCTATGTATAGTAATTTATTTCGGGAGATGGTTTGATGAAATAATATAGAATTAAACAAATTTGTTTCAAAAGTAATATTTTCATCTCCTAAAAAAAGTGTAGAGCTGGCAAAAAGAGAATACAAGAGCATAATAATTGAACCAGCGAGGTATAGTGTAGCAGTGAAAAGCCCTAAGCTAATCCAAAAAGTATAGCCCTTGATTGGAATAATTACCATAGCAAATAGTAGAACTAATCCTGCCGCTAGCAATGTGCTTATCAATGCCAGAATAGATTGCTTTTTAAAATTCCACGAAATTTTGTCCATAAACTTTTCCGAGGAATTGCATTTAAAATTCTTTTTACTTTCGGTTAATAAATAATTTTTATTTAAAATTACTTTTCCTTTTTCCAAGAAAGTGGATGTAAGTTGATGATGCACCTCTATATTAGGAATCGTAAAATTATTATAGTCTTTTCGACTGGTAAAAATATTTATTTTTTTATCAAATTTAGAGGCAAGAATTTCTAAAAAAGGAAATAAACTTTGCTTTTGTTTAATTTCGCCCAAAATAAAACTATTGTCATAATTATCAATTAGATAGAATTCAATTTTTTGTTTTTGGTGAGCATTCCCAATACTTTGCTTATAGAAGAGGTTGAATTCTTTAATTTTATTAAAAGGAATGGTAAAAGAGTGCTTCTGCCCACCCAAAAGTTCAGAAATACGTATCTCATTTTGTTTTAAATCAAAAATAATTCGATTTCGTCTCTGATAAATAGTGATGAATATTCCTAAAAATAAAATGATTGAACTACTATACAGCCATACATAATTAAAATTAGGATTTTTTTCTTTAAATGTGCCAGGAAAACTAAAACTGACAAGAATTGCCAATATTCCAAATATCAGTAATAAGATACTGAAAATAAATTGGGAATGGAATACAATAGATCTCGATTTATATTTAATTATCATTTTAAACTTTTTAACAAAGATAGGTAAATTTATAAAATCAGCGCACTATTCTTCCTATTGATTGTTAACTTGTACGCTCATTGATTAAGATTTTTATGATAAATTAAGATTGTT
>CAYQXT010000181.1:0-7706 GCA_964421365.1 uncultured Bacteroidaceae bacterium | reverse complement strand
AGTCCGTAGGACGATCCTATTGTTAGCCCATAATTTTAATTATGGGAATTATTGTGTATTATAGAATATTTATAAATTATAGAATGACAAACGAATCGCAATTAAAAATTGGATTAGCCCAAATGGCACCCGTTTGGTTAAACAAAGCTAAAACGATAGAAAAGATTGAAAATTATATCAGAGAAGCGGTTTCTCAGCGATGTGAATTAGTCGTTTTTGGCGAAGCCTTATTACCCGGTTATCCTTTCTGGCTTTCGATAACCAAAGGTTCTGCCTTTAACTCAGAGATGCAGAAGAAAATTCATGCCTATTATGTGTGTAATGCCGTGCAGATAGAAAAAGGAGATTTAGAAAGGATTTGCGGATTGGCTCGCGAGAATGAGCTGGCCATTTATCTGGGAATTGTGGAGCGCCCGGAGGACAGGGGAGGACATAGCCTATATTGCTCCTTGGTTTTTATAGATAAAAATGGTGAGATAAAATCTGTTCATAGGAAGTTGCAACCTACTTATGAGGAAAGACTCACATGGTCGCCCGGCGATGGAAATGGTTTGCAGGTACATTCAATAAAAGAGTTTAGAGCCGGAGGTTTAAACTGCTGGGAGAACTGGATGCCTTTGTCGCGTACGGCATTATACGCCTTAGGTGAAAACTTGCATATTGCGGTCTGGCCAGGTTCTAAGAGTCTTTGTTGCGATATTACCAGTGTTATTGCCCGCGAAGGACGTTCTTTTGTTGTTTCTGTTTCGGGCTTGATGCGTAAAAGTGATTTTCCGGCAGATACTCCCTATTTAGAAGAGATACTAAAAAATGCACCCGAAGTGATGGCCGATGGCGGTTCCTGTATTGCAGCACCCAACGGAGAGTGGATTATCGAGCCTATAGTAAATAAAGAAGGTCTTTTTACTGCTACTATTGATTTTGACCGGATTCTGGAAGAGCGTCAGAACTTTGATCCGGTAGGTCATTATTCGCGTCCCGATGTTACACGGCTCATCGTAAACCGCAAACGGCAGACTGTGGCTAAATTTGAGGACGATAAAAACGATTAAATAAGGCCTATTCCTTCATTTGGTTTGCCTATTGTGAAATTTTATATAATTTTGTTAAAAATCTATCCGTTCGGTCTAAAAAAACGGTCGAACGGATAGATTTACTAAACCTGCTGTAAAAAAAGATAGCTCACTTACAATTGATTAATGAAGCCGTCCGACCGATTTCGATACGAATTTACTTTTTTATATTAGACTCATTAATATTTTGATATAGTTCAGCAAGGATGGATTACTTGATATTCCAGTGCTTTATTTGAGTAAGTATATAATTCAAAACAAAGCTGAATACTATAAACACCTACAAAAAATCAGAACAAGTAATGATTATGAAAATTGGCTGATTTGGCTTTTAAATGGAGTAACAGAAACCTAAAAATCAACAATTTATTTGATACTAAAAATAAAAAGCCTAATGGATGAATACGCTGAAAAAATAAGAAAAACTTTTCCGAAAATGTATTCAAAAGACTTAGTTGAAAACCTGTTTAAACATCCATATACGAAAATTGATTTTGTAATGAATGATTTACAAGTAAGTAAACCAATTGCAACTCAATATCTAAACAAGTTGATAAGTTAGGATTATTAACAAAAGAAAAACGTTGGAAAACAAATTATTACATAAATGAAAGACTTTACAATCTTTTTACATAAATCTATCAGATTATATGAACAAGTTTACAGAAAAACAGCCAATTGAGGTGGTTACAGAATGAGATATAGACTTGTTAATCATTGAAAAATTATTTGCGAGTGAAGATTCCTCCTTTTGGTGAGGGGGCTACCTGGGCTGAAGTGATTTTTTAAGGCTTTGTTAGCTTATAGAACAGATGAAAATATATTTTTAAAAGAAAATAATCAATTTATAGGGCAGTAAAGAGAACAATTAGATTGTTTAGTCAGGGCTTCACACGTAATTTAGGCCGAACGATAAAAACGCAGAGCTTTTAGTGGGGGCTGGATTGCAGCGGAAAGCCTGATCGACTTCCCAAATACATTTTTTCTTTGATTTTTGCGAAATAATTTTAGTATATTTGAAATTAAAAAAATGGTAAAAAAAGATTCCTGGGGTTCACGAATAGGCTTAATCTTTGCTATGGCCGGATTTGCCGTAGGCTTTGGTAATTTCTTGCGTTTTCCGGTGCAGGCCATTCAAAATGGCGGAGGTGCTTTTATTATTCCTTATCTGATTAGTTTTCTGATTGTTGGCTTACCTATGTTGTTGTCTGAATGGGCTTTGGGGCGTCATGGCGGACAAAAAGGCTTCCATTCTACCCCTTTTATGATGCAGAGTCTGCATAAGTGGCGAGGCTGGAAATACGTGGGTGTTTTTGGTATCTTTACTAATATAATCATAGCAGCCTATTATACCTACTTGGAATCATGGACTTTATATTATGCCATTCATTCCATTTTAGGCACTTTTTATCATCTTCCCCAAGGGCAAATTTTTCACTTCTTTGATAATTATATAAGTTTGCATTCCTCAACGCTCTTTCCGGGCGAAGCATGGATAATTTTTGTACTGCTACTTTCCTTAAATATCTATTTCCTGTCGCGCGGCCTGCAAAAGGGCGTGGAATTGGTCGCCAAATGGGGTGTTCCGCTACTGATAATCTTTGGCATTTTTCTCGCAATAAAGGTTCTCAGCATGGAAACAGGCGATTATGGAGCGATTAGCAGCGGTTTAGCCGGTCTTAATTTTTTATGGACACCCGATTATTCGAGCATCCTCAATCCTAAGGTATGGCTGGCTGCTGCCGGACAGATATTTTTTACCATTGGTATTGGCTGGGGAACTGTGCAGTGCTATGCTTCTTTTTTAAAAGAAAACGATGATATTGCTCTTAACTCTATGGCTGCTGGCTGGACGAATGAATTCGTAGAAGTAGTGCTGGGGGCATCTATTATCATTCCGCTTTCCATTAGCTTTCTTGGTATAGATAAACTGACTGAAATCATCGGTTTGGGTGGTTTATCACTGGGATTTAAGGTAATGCCTTTTCTTTTCGGACATTTTGCTCCGGCACTTTCCGCACTGTCCGGTTTTTTGTGGTTTGCATTGCTTTTTATTGCCGGTATCACCTCTTCGCTTGCTATGGGCAGTCCCTTTGTCAGCTTTATGCAGGCTAATTTTACTTGGCCAAAAAATAAAGCTGCCATTGTTTATGGTATTTTTACCTTCTTGCTGAGTATTCCTTCCGTATTGTATTTCAAGGAGGGCGTTTTAGATGAATTTGATTTCTGGGGAGGTACTTTTAGCCTGTTTCTCTTTGCAATGCTAGAAATTATTTTACTAGCCTGGCTGACTCCCAAAAACTGGCTGTGGACAGAGATAAACAAAGGCTCAGATATTCGTCTTCCTCGTATTTTTAAGCCTATAATTCAGTATATCACCCCTTCGCTGTTGATTCTTATTTTTATTTCGGCACTGATAAAGCCTAAGGATAACGACTGGCAGGCAGCTTTCAGCCAACTCAAAGAGCATAAAACATGGACTTTAGATAATAGTTCGATTATTAAATACAGCTATAATGCCGGCCTGTGGGAAAAATATCATCAGGCTACACCAAAGGGAAAACCGGAGATTAAACATCGTATTTATTTGCTGTGGTTTAGTAAGTTTCTGATTTTGGCTACTTTTATCGGGCTTTCTCTACTGGTGAGCAAGGCAGCGAGAAGAATGGAAAATAGGAGGTAGGAGGCTGGATTTTGGAGTACCTGTTCAATATTTGCAATAAATTGAACATTTGATGATAATAAATCCAAAAAGTGGACATATTTTTACTGAAAGTTCAAAATAACATTAAAAATAGATATTTAAAAAGCAATAGATTATGTTTCACCATAATTATTTTTGGATAAAAAATTAGCCGAAAAAAAATAAGAGATAATGAATAGCACTGCACTGATTTTTATGGTAGTAACCAATAGTTTAATCATTGGGATAACGGTTTATTTATTTGTAAAAATTATACGCAAGAAAAAATCTTGATATTGAACCGCAATATGCACAACAAACAAGATACCGGTTTGTATTTACATCAATAATTTGCAATTGGGCAATAGTTTTTTTGTTCTTTGCTTTTCTTCGTCCGAAAAATTATTCATTATCAGGAATAAAACTTCCAGATTTGTGAGTTTTTTCATGCTTTCGGGTAAGCGAGTGAGTTTATTATTAGTCAGCTCTAAGCTTGTCAGTTTAGTGAAATTACCAAAATCTTTGGGCAGACTGTTCAACTGGTTGCCGGTGAGTAGTAGCTCGTTTACATTACTTAGCCGACATATTTCATTGGGCAATTCACTTAGTTTGTTGCTCCACAGCGATAAATAAGTGAGCTTTTTCAAATTTCCAATTTCCGGTGGCAGGCTTGTGAGTTGGTTTCCACCCAAAGCTAAAGTCCTTAGATTTTGAAGTTTGCCTATTTCTCCCGATAGGCTTGTTATTTTATTTACTTCCAGAATCAATACTTCTAAATTACTCAGGCTGTATAGTTCTGTTGTTAATGTGCTAATATTAGTATTAAAGTTCAGATTCAGAAATTTTAGTTGGGAAAGATTTTTTATTTCCGATGGAATGAGGGCTATTTTATTATATTCTAAGCTCAAGTCGGTGAGTTTGCTGAGTTTAAAAATGGCCTGAGGAATATGGGTCAATTGGTTATAACCAGTGCTTAGTTTTTGCAGATTGGTGAGATTGCCGATTTCATCAGGTAGAGCCTTAAATCGGTTCCAGCCAAGGTACAGCTCTTTTAATTGAGTGAGATTGCCTATTTGTTTTGGTAATTTATTGGTGTTACAACGTGCAATACTTAAGTATTCTAAGTTTGTTAGTTCAAATAGTTTACCCGATAAATTGGTAATGAAATTTTCATGTTGGTATTCTCCTGAAATATCCAAGTGTTTGAGTTGTTGTTGTTTCAGAATGTTTTCAGGAATTTTCTTTAAATTGGTTCGTAAAAGTTCAATTCCATATATTTTAGGCCAATATGGCTTAGGAATAGAGTCCAAATCATTCACAGAAACATATATTTCTTTCAGTTTTTTGAATTTTTCAAGTCTTTTGAGCGTTACTTTCCAGTTGATATCCGGATTTTGAAGCAGATAAAGCTTTTTTAAATGACTACAATCATCTACTTCTTTGGGAAGGCTACTTAAAGCATTTGCATTAAAATCCAGGTATTCAATTTTTTTGAGGAATTTTAGCCTTTTATATTTATTTTCGTAGTTTGCATAACCTTTCCAGTCGCCATTTTGCTCTTTTACTGCCTTATCGAAGATAGCGGTTTGCATTTTCAGTTGCATTTCTCTGGCTTTAGCCAAGGCTTTTTGTGCTTTTTCTTTCTGAATCTCTGTTTCTTCTAATGCTTTTTTTGTCTTTTTTTCTGCTAATACAGCTTCTGTTCGTGCTTTTTCCGCTTCCCGTTTTAAATTGTCCAATTGATTGCCGCAAAAGGTGATTCTTGTGTCAATATTGCTGTCGGAAGGCTTATCAGGGCTTACGTTTGCCGCATTATAGGTTATAATAGCCTTGTAATATTCTTGCTTTTGCTCATATTTTTTGGCCAGTTGATATATTTGGTCATATTGCGCGAAAGTATTTCTGGTGAGGCTTAAAATAATGAGCAGAGTAAAGATGTATTTTTTCATTGTTTATTTTTAAATATTATATCTGGTTATAACTAACTATTTTCTATCGACAAACAGCATTCACAATTCAGCATTCACAATTTTCTAAGTAAGTTCTTTACTATTATGTTTTCTGGTGCTATTTTTTCTAAATTGTTTAATAATTTTTTAGCCAAAGGGAATAAAGCTTTATCAGGAACTTTCATATATTTCTGAACCCTACTTATGTTTACAGAAATTATGTTCTTTCTTTTTATGGTAAAAGTTTCCATTTTCTGCTTAATTTTTGTTTCGCCTTGTACATATTGCAGACTCTGTGTATATTGGTATAAGCTGTCGGCTTTCAAATAGTTTTCTATGTCGTTGGTATTCGCTAAACTGTCGGCAGTATGCAAGTTGGTATAAAATACCTTACTTACACTGTCGAGATAATCACAGATAATAATTCCCTCACTGATAGCTTCATTATTAACCTTTATTGTATCACGAAGATAGAGATATTTTTGTAAAGCTGAGGTGTAGTTTTCTTTCTCAATCAGGTTTTTGGCATCATTAAGATAGCCTTTAGTGGTGAGTGATTTAGTACGCTGCATATTTACAAATCCAAAAATACCAAAAGCGATAGAAACTATGGCAGCAATACTAATTATATATATAATCCGGCGTTGACGTTTCCGTGCCTGAGCTTGTTCGTGGGTGATTTTTTCTCTACTGAATTTAATATAATTTATTTGTATTGGGCTGGGTTTTGGTTTTTTTATACTGTTTAATCTGGTCGGATTTTCATAAATTGCGTTTACCGATTTTTCAAAAGCCTGACTTAGCCATTTTTCGGCATTTTCGCAGGCAGTCAGATTCATTAAAAAGTCGGCACTTTGTTTTTGTTCGTTCCATTCGTTGGCTCTTTGCTGTAAAAGAGTGTGCGTGGCTGCATGTTCGCGGTCGAGTTCAATGGTTTGTATCAAATTGGCAAAAGCATTGGCAAATTCTCCTTCACTGAAATCTATCCAGTTCACTACTCTTATTGCTTCGGGCATTGTTTCCGGTTCGGTACTTCTGGCCAGCAAAGGAATGATGCGTTTGTTTTGTGATACGGTATAATTCACTTCTCGTGCGCAGTATTCAGAAAGTATGGCATCAGGCGAAATAACAAAAACGAAATTATCGCAGCCATCGATACCTTTAAATATCTCTTTTTCAAAATCTACGCCTTTGGATATACTTTCCTGGTCGAACCATGTTGTTTTTCCGGCGGCTTGTAATTTTCGGTTAAGCAAACGTGCCAAATCACCATCTTTACGCGAATAAGACAGGAAGACATCTGTACCGAGTTGTCCTTTAGCCGCTTCGCTGGCTTCTATAAACTCTTCGTGTATGGCAAGTGGCGGATTTTCTTCACGTTCTTTGGATAGGCGAAGCCATGTTTTGGCATTTTCTAGATTAAAACCACGCAATAAAAAGGATTGCTTTTGGCCTTGTTCTTTCCAGTAGAGTGCCTGACTTAGGAATAGGCGATGCTTTTCGTAATACGAACGTTCATAAGTCAGCGTGCTCACCAGTTCATCTACCGAGTTTTCGTAGGGTGTTTTTTCCCTTCTGGCTTCCACATCGGCCTTAACATCTTTATTGTCTTTTACTTCTACTTTTATTTCATTGGTTAAATCCGTAAAGTCAATGTATTGAATGTCTTGTAACCCAGGGAAACCTTCGGGATTGTGATATCCTTTGGGATTTGGCTCAATCAAAACCGGAATGATGCGTTTATTGTATTTTAGGGCAAAATTATATTCTTTCTGGCAATAGTCAGATTTTAAAGATTTCTCAGAAATAAACAGAAGCATATTCGCCGATTGTACCACGCCGTTGTGTATGGCATGGTTATATTCTATTCCTTTGGGGATATCTCGGTTGCTAATCCACGAAGAAAAGGCATGTTGGGCAAGCCCTGTGCTTATTTTATTAACCTTTTCGGCATCAGCTACATCATGGCAGATAAATAAATCGCTCTGCATATTATGAGTG
>CAYQXT010000180.1:0-7735 GCA_964421365.1 uncultured Bacteroidaceae bacterium | reverse complement strand
AATGATTACATGGACCCCCCTGGGGGTATAATTTGTTTTTCCTTCGGGGCAGAAATGCCAAATCTTACTCAAATAAAAATTTCAGCTAACTCAAAATCAAAATAAATGATTGTACTTAAATTTGGTGGTACATCAGTGGCCACACCAGAGCGAATTAAGCAAATAGCCAATATTCTATCTGAATATCCTAAGGATAAGCGATTTTTAATAGTTGTTTCGGCTCTGTCGCAAGTAACCAACTTGCTCGATAAAGCTGGGAAAAAGGCGGTGGCAGGCTCTGTCGATTTTACGGAAGAATTAAAGGAGATAGAAACCAAGCATTTCGATATACTGAATGCTTTGATTCCGGCTCAGGCATATAGCGGTGTTGCCTCGCAGATTAAAATGCTTTGTAGCGAAGCTGCAACAATTTGCGAGGGTATTAGCATGCTACGCGAATATACGCCTAAGAGTAAGGCTCACTTACTGAGTCTCGGCGAAAGATTGTCTTCCTTTTTGATTAGTATGGCCTTGAATTTTATTGGAATTGAAAATAAACTTCTCGATAGTTCGGCCATTTTTAAAACGAATAAGCATTGGAATGGCATTGTCGATAATAAGAAATCTAAGAAAAATTTAAAGAGATTCTGGACTGATTCTACCGATAATTTTGTTTTAATAGCCGGTTTTATAGCCTCTACGAATAAAGATGAAATCTCAGTTATAGGGCGTGGAGGTTCTGATCTTACAGCATCTTTATCTGCTAATTATCTGGGTGCAGATCGCTTAGAAATCTGGACAGATATTTCCGGGGTTTTTACGGCTCCACCCAAATTGGTTTCTTCGGCCTATCCAATAAAAGAACTAAGCTACGAAGAAGCTATCGAATTGTCCTATTTTGGAGCAAAAGTGATATATAGCCCAACCATACAACCCGCTTTCGATGCAGCGATACCTATCTGGGTAAAAAATAGCTTTCGGCCACAGGACAGAGGAACTCGAATTTCTAAATATACAACAGCTAACGGACATATAGTAAAAGGTTTTTCGGCCATTCCGGGAGTTTCGCTCTTAACCATATCGGGTGCAGAAATGGTGGGGGTGCATGATATTGTGGCAAGAACTTTTATTGCTTTGGCTGAGGTAAATATAAACGTTCTTTTTGTTACTCAATCTTCATCAGAGCATACTATTACTCTAGGCATTAGCTCTAATAAAGCAGGGCTTGCTATCGAAAAATTAGAGGCTGTTTTTGAGGTGGAAATGGAACGTAAAACCATGAATCCTATAAAAAAAGAGGACAATATAGCCATTATTGCCATTGTGGGCGAAGGAATGAGGCACTCTAAAGGTATGGCAGGAAAAGCCTTTAAACTTCTCGGCGATAATGGTATAAATATTCGTGCCATTGCTCAGGGGAATTCCGAAAGGAATATTTCTGTAGTGGTGAAAGAAAAAGATGCTAAAAAATCGCTTAACGCTTTACACGAAGGCTTTTTCCTTTCTAAATATAAAAAGATACACCTTTATAATTTTGGCGTGGGAAATGTAGGCACGGCATTACTGCAGCAAATTAGTAATCAGTATGAATATCTGAAAGAACAATTTGGCCTTGATGTCCGTTTGGTAGGATTGGCTAATTCAAAAAAAATGCTATTTAATAAACTGGGAATTAATTTAAAAAATTGGAAAGCAGAGTTTAGCACCGCTTCTGAAATTATGCAGCCTGAAATATTCCTTTCTAAAATGCACAAAGCGAATCTTAGAAATAGTATTTTTGTGGATAATACAGCCTCGGAAGAAGTGGTGAATTTATATAATGAATTAGCCGACCAAAGTGTTTCTATAGTCTGTTCTAACAAAATAATGGCCTCTAAGGAACAGAAGGCTTGGGATGAGTTTTTGAAAATTTTGAAAATAAAAAAAGCAAAATTTCTTAACGAGACCAATGTGGCTGCTGGCTTACCGGTATTAAAAACGATTGATGATATGGTTAGTTCGGGTGATAAAATTAATAGAATTCAAGCTGTTTTGTCGGGAAGTTTGAATTTTATTTTTAATACTCTTAGTCTCGAAATTCCATTTTCTAAAGCGGTAAAAATGGCTAGCGAAAATAAACTAACTGAACCTAATCCTGCCATAGATATCAGTGGGCTGGATGTCCGTCGCAAGGTTCTTATTCTCGCCCGAACGGCCGGCTACAAGCTAAATCTGAGTGAGATTAAGAGTGAAACTATTATTCCGCCAGAATTTTTGGAGGCTAAAACTAAGGATGAATTATTCAAAATTTTAGAGAAATTTGATGAGTCAATCGAAGAACTAAGAATTGAAGCTCAAAATCAGGATAAACAATTGCGTTTTGTTGCCGAATTTGAAAACGGAAAAGCAAAAGTAGGTTTGCAGGCTGTGAGTAAGGAACATCCGGCTTATTATTTAGACGGAATGGACAATATAGTACTTATCTATTCGCAGCGATATAATCGGCAACCGCTTGTTGTGAAAGGGGCTGGTGCCGGCCACGAAGTTACAGCTTCGGGCGTTTTTGCCGATATTATCCGTTTAAGTAATACTTTATTTAGCTAAGAGTGATGGGTGATGAGTGGCAACATCGTAGCGTGAGCGATAGCTCGCCTACGAGCGTCATCAAAAAGTGAAAAAAAATAAATGAAAAAAGTAAAAGTTTTTGCACCAGCGAGTGTGGCCAATGTATCTTGTGGTTTTGATATTTTGGGCTTTGCGGTAGATGGCTTGGGCGATAGCATTGAAGCAGAATTTAACGACAACGGAAAAGTAGAAATGCTCTCTATAAATGGCCATGCACATAATTTACCCCTCGAAAGCGAGAAAAATGTTTGCACCGTAGTGGCTAAAGCCATGCTCGATAATTTGGGCTATCAGGGTGGTATTTCTTTTCGGCTCACTAAAGGAGTAATGCCCGGTAGTGGTCTCGGTTCCAGTGCCTCGAGCTCGGCTGTGGCTGCTTATGCCGTAAATGAGCTTTTCGACAAGCCTTATGATTTACTGCAACTGGTAAAATTTGCCACTATTGGCGAGATAGTTGCTTCGGGCGCGCCGATTGCCGATAATGTTGCCTCTTCTTTATTCGGCGGCTTTGTCCTTATTCGTAGCTATACGCCTTTAGACATTATCGCTTTGCCTGTTCCCGAAAAACTTCACTGTGTGTTGTTTCACCCGCAGATAGAAGTTCTAACGGGTATGGCACGCGACATTTTACCAAAAAAAGTAGCGATGGAAACACTTGTCAGGCAAACAGGTAATGTGGCTGGTTTAATTTCCGGCTTATACTCAAATGATTATGACTTGATTTCACGCTCTTTAATAGATGAGATTGTAGAACCGGTTCGCTCACTGCTGATTCCTTCTTTTATTGAGATAAAAAAGGCGATGGCTGAGACAGGTGCACTCGGAAGTGGAATTTCCGGTTCGGGACCAACTATTTTTGCCTTAGCGAGATCTAAAAAATCAGCTAAAAGAATAGCAGATAGTGTATATTCAGTAGCTAAAAACAAAGGATTTGAATTTAATATTCATGTTTCTAAAATAGCGAAAAAAGGAGCGAGGAAAGTGGAGAGTGAAGAATGTAAAATATAAAATAAAGAATGAAGAGCGACGACCTCGTAGCGTGAGCGATAGCTCACCCGCGAGCATCATTTGCAAATAAAAAACAATAAACAGATGAAATATTACAGTATTGCAAATAAAAATTATAAGAAGAGCTTTTACGAGGCTGTCAAAGAAGGCCCTGCACCGTCAGGAAGTTTGTTTTTCCCCGAAAAAATCCCCCGTTTAAGCCATTCTTTCTTTGAACAATTACCTGAATTAAGCTTACAGGAAGTTGCTTTTGAAGTAATGAAACCTTATGTGGCAGAGGATATTACAGAGAATGTTTTGAAAGATATTGTAAAAAATGTTTTTCAATTTGAAATTCCTTTAGTTAAAGTGGAAGAGGATATTTTTAGCTTGGAACTTTTTCATGGCCCTACATTGGCTTTTAAAGATGTGGGTGCCGGGTTTCTGGCTCAGGTTTTAAAGCACTCTGCAAAAAATGAGAAAATTCGTATTTTGGTGGCTACATCTGGCGATACCGGTGGAGCTGTGGCAAATGCTTTTTACGGACTTGAAAATGTAGAGGTATTTGTGCTTTATCCCAAAAATAAGGTGAGCGAATTGCAGCAAAAGCAATTTGCCGGTTTGTCTAAAAACATCACTTCGCTGCGTATAGACGGAACTTTTGACGACTGTCAGCGACTTGTAAAAACAGCCTTTGCTGATGCAGACTTATCGCAAAAAATGAATTTTAACTCGGCCAATTCTATCAATATTGCTCGCTGGATACCTCAGTCTATTTATTATTATTGGGCTATTGCTCAGTTAAATACACTGAATCCTGTATCGGTTTGTGTGCCAACCGGAAATCTCGGAAACTTGAGTTCCGGAGTACTTGCTGCACAAACCGGCTTGCCAATAAATCAGTTTATTGCAGCGGCTAATGAGAATGATATTATTCCTGCCTTTCTGAAAAGTGGGGAATATGCTCCTAAAAAATCAATAGAGACCGTGGCAAATGCTATGGATGTTGGAAATCCTAATAATTTTAGCCGTTTGCTTGAACTTTTTGATAATCAGGTTCTTGAAATTCAGGCTTACATTCAGGGAGCTTCATTTAGCGATGAGGCTATAAAACAAGGTATTAAAGAATTATATAAACGAACGAATTATCTGAGCGACCCACATGGCATGACGGGCTATCTGGCTCTTAAAAAAAGAAAAAAAAGCAGGAATATTGGTGTTTTTGTGGAAACGGCTTCTTATGGAAAGTTTGAGAAAACGGTAAGTGAAGCAGTGGGCGAAACAATTACGCTACCAAAAGAGTTGCAATCAATTGAAAGCCGAGAAATTAAATTTGTGGATTTATCAGCGGATTTTGAGAAATTTAAGTCCTTTCTTAGCGAAGTCATAGCCTAGCCTTTGGCTACAAATAAATAATGAGTTTGGTATAAAAAGGTAAATTTGCATTGAAATCGGTCGGACGGCTTCATTAATCAATTATAAGTGAGCTATCTATTTTTATAGTTTTAATAAATCTATCCGTCCGACCGATTTCTAGACTGAACTCAATAATAATATAGTATGAGTTTCTCGTAAAAGCATTAGCCGTATTTTGATAAGCTAAAGCCTTAGAAAACTTATTCATACAATGACTTTTTTTATTTATGATTTTGTTGGGTAAATTTGATTGATTCGCCACTTATATTTAGCCTTAACAAATTTGCGTTTGAGTTTCAGAGTGGGTGATAGTTCACCATTATCGGGCGACCATTCTTCACAAACTAACTGAAATTTTTTCACTTTTTGGGTTTTTCCTAATTTTTTGTTCATTCGCTCCACTTCTTCCTGATATTTTTCAATAACAACCTCTTGTTCAACCAGATGCTTATTGTCGTGATAATGTATCTTTTTATCTGCCGCCCAATCGTGTAGATATTCAAAATTTGGGGATATGAGTGCTCCTACAAATTTTTCGTTATGGCCAACTACCATAGCTTGTTCTATATAAATTGATTCTTTTAAAATATTCTCAATTAACTGAGGCATAACATATTTACCCGTAGATAACTTAAAAATTTCTTTTTTGCGGTCGGTTATTTTTACGAATTTATTTTCTACTAATTCGCCAATATCGCCAGTATGAAACCAGCCATCTTTATCGATAACCTCGGCAGTTTTCTCCGGATTTTTGTAGTACCCAGGCATTAAATTGGGTCCACGAAACAAAATTTCGCCATCATCAGCAATTTTCACTTCTTGCTCTTTGCCTAACATAGGTCCGGCAGTTCCAAACTTTGTTTCCCCTTTATTGGGTAAATTAACACAAATAACTGGTGCCGTTTCGGTAAGTCCGTAACCTTCGAGTAACGGCATACGTGCCGCCCAAAAGATCCTTGCTAAACGTGCTTGTAATGCAGCTCCACCAGAAATAGAAAAAATTAAGCGACCGCCCATTGCTTCACGCCATTTGTTAAACACTAATTTATTTGCCAAGGCTAATTGTGCTTCATACCATAGTCCGTTTTTACCTCTTAATTCATATTTCAGACCTAATTCAATAGCCCAGAAGAAAATTTCTTTCTTTTTGCCTTCTAATTCCTTCCCCTTTTGGATAATTTTGTCATATATACGCTCTATTAATCGTGGGACACTAACAAATACATGAGGACGCACTTCTTTTAAGTTATCGGCAATTTTTTCTATACTTTCTGCATAATAAATACTCAGACCAAGATATTGGAAAGTATAATTACCAATACGCTCTAATACGTGGCACAAGGGAAGGAAGCTGAAATTAACATGACTTGAATTTAATTTAATCTTCCGTTCAATCTGGTGAACCTGATATAAAAAATTCCAGTGAGTAAGCATTACTCCTTTTGACAATCCGGTAGTTCCACTGGTATATATAATCGTGGCTACATCGTCTTTGGTAATGCTTTCCTTTATATTCGTAACTTTCCCTCTATGGTAGGCGTCATCATTTTTCTTTCCGAGCTCAACAATTTCAGTCCAATTTTTTGCTCCTTCTATACTATCAAAGCTATAAACTTCTTCAACCGTAGAAATATCTGCTGCAATTATTTTTATACGTTCATATAGCGAAGCACTGGAAACAATAATGATTTTAGCTTCGGAATGCTTCAGAATATGCCGATAATCGTCATCGCTTATCGTAGGATAAACAGGAATATGGATTACTCCTAATTGAGACATTCCCATGTCTATCATATTCCATTCGGGACGATTCTCGCTTACAGTGGCAATCTTATCGCCTTTAGTAAAGCCTATTTCCATCAATCCTATAGTAAACCAATTCGCTGAGTTATAATACTCTAAAATTGAATAATGCCGCCACTTGCCATTTTCCTTTGCATTAAGAACATCTGTTTTGTCAGGCAAATCGGACTTTAACTTATCTAAAATATCAAAAAATCGGGTTATTGTCATAGCTTAGTTTTTTTTAGAGGTTAGCATATAGTGTATTAATTTCTTTACGGTATTTATTGCGAATAATTTTTCGTTTTAGTTTTAGGGTAGGTGATAATTCACCGGTTTCTGTAGACCAAATATCAGGCACCAAAATAAATTTTTTAATCTTTTGAGATTTACTTAAATATAAATTCATTTTACTAATTTCAATGTCAAATATAGATTTTATTCTATTATTTTCGATAAAAATTATATTATTATGAAATGCCAGCGACCATTCTTTAGCTTTTTTATCTAATAATTCAAAATTGGGAACAATCAGTGCGCTAACGAATTTCTCATTTACACCAATAACCATAGCTTGATCAATATATTCAGAGTTTTTTAGGGTATTTTCAATTAATTGAGGCATAATATAAATACCCGTTGATAGTTTGAAAATTTCTTTTTTGCGATCGGTAATTTTAAGAAATTTATCATCTTCCATTGTTCCAATATCGCCGGTATGAAACCATCCTTCCTTATCGAAAACCTCAGCTGTTTTGCTTTTGTCTTTGTAATAACCTTGCATGACATTAGGTCCTTTCACTAATATTTCACCATCTTCGGCAATTTTTACCTCTACATTTTCCAGAATAGGTCCTACGGTTCCAAATCTGAAATTAGGAAAATTTTCGTGATTTACAGACACCACAGGAGATGTTTCAGAAAGGCCATAACCTTCCGAAAGGTTTATACTAGCCATTCGAAATGC
>CAYQXT010000179.1:0-7776 GCA_964421365.1 uncultured Bacteroidaceae bacterium | reverse complement strand
CAACTGATTGAGAATTTTATTCAGATCCTCTACTTCGATGATGGTATCGGCATCTTTTCCGGCTTCTTTTAAAAGTTCGGCGATTCGGAATTCTATATCGCCGGCTATTTCGTGGGCTTCTTCTTCCTGAAAGGCTGCATTTATCTTGTTGAAATAGTCTTCGAGAATATGATAGGCTGAAGCACTCAAATTGAATACAAAGCCGCCTATATCTGTTCTTATATTTGTTTCCATTTTAGTCGTTTTTTGGTTCTATTTTTAACTTTCCGCTGTCGTTTCTGATTTTATCTACCGATTGAATTAAATCGGCCCAGGCTGTATCTAAACGACTCATATACAGAGTTCCTTTTTCGGTTATACGGTAGTATTTTCGGGGAGGCCCTTGCTTAGACTCTTCCCAGCGATAGCTGAGTAATCCGGCATTTTTCTGTCGGGTGAGCAACGGATACAAGGTTCCTTCTACTACTATCAGCTCGGCCACTTTCAGCTTTTTTATTATATCCGAAGCGTAGTAGTCTTCTTTGGACAAAAGACTAAGAATACAATATTCCAGTACGCCTTTACGCATTTGGGCTATGGCATTTTCTATTTTCATTTTTTCTGTTTTTTTAAAATACATGGATACCTAAAGATTACCGAAGAAAAATATTGAATCCTAAAAGTCATAGTAGTAAATTTAAGCAATTTTTTTCAAAAATTCATACGACTAATTTATGGGTTTGCTTCAAAATTAATTCCGGCTCCATTGACGTTTCACTTTTTGAAATTCATTTCTAATGGCTTTCTCTATGTTTCTGATAGTTATGGCCTCTCCTCTCATTTCGAGCAATTCGGAAGAGGTTTGCGCCAAAGGAACCAAAATCCATAGCAAAATGTAGAGTAGCGTTCCGGCACCAAACAATACCACCGAGAGGACAAATCCTAAACGTATCCAGTTGGGATTGATGTCAAAATAGATGCCCAGTCCTCCACAAACACCTCCTAAAATACGGTCTTCGGGATGCCGGAAAATCTTACGATGAACTTTATTATCATTTTTTGATGTTGGTGCATTTTCAATTTCCTGCGGATGTCCCAATGTTTCAATCACTTTTTCTACATCGCTGCTGATAATCACTTGTCGGTAGCCCGAAAGCTGATCTTGGAATAGTTCGGCAATTCGGTTCTCGATATCTTCGATAATATCGCTCCCATCGGGATCGCCGGAATAGAAATCTTTCAGTTCGTCCAAATAGGCTTTTAACTTCTGGTAGGCATCATCATCTATATTGAAAACGGCGCCAGATAAATTAATTCGATAGGCTTTTTTCATGTCTGCTGTATTTAAGGTTTTATACCGAATCTGTATCCTAAACAATAGTGAGTTATTAATTGTGAATTGTTAATTTTGTTTATCACTGAATAACAGTTCGTTCTCGAAATGTAATATACAAATAAATATGTTCGGATGCTTATTCGTTATGCATATTTTTATTATATTACTATTTTAAACTTTTTGGATATATTTAATCTTACTTTTGTACTCAGAAAAAAAATTTTTTCTATTCCAAATTTGGTACTTACCAAAATATAATCAACAATACCCTTAGTTAATAAATCTGAAATAGCTACATTGAACCCTTTTACAGAGGATTTATATTTAACCGTAATGTAAAGTTTCAATAAATCAGGCTCTTTGATATTTCCCCTTTCAAGTAATAAGTTAATTAGTTCATTATCAGTTTTCATTGTATTGATATAATATTATCCACTGCAAAGATATAAAAATATTTTAGTATTATGCAAAACATAGTAGTAAAAAAATATTTAATTGTTAGTTGTTAATGGAGAATTATTAATTATTGTGATAGAACTCAATATTTTATGAGAATAAATTTCCATAAAATATTTTTTATAAAAATTCTGCCCGGAAAGGACAAGATAAGCAATAGTGAATTCTGTTTGTCTATATAGAATAGTTCGTTCGCAGTTAGTCGAAGTTAAAAACTTCGACTAATCAAATTCCTTTTACTTGGATGCTTCCAAATCTGAAAGATGTAGGAAGGTCTCGTAAAACATAGAAGTATTTCTTAAAGCTACATCATTTTAGTTTTTAAGTGTTTCGAGAATTACATCAGGTGTTTGTTCTCCAATAAATCGTTTTTTGAGTATAAAATTAGCATCATAAATAAAGGTAGTAGGAATGGGTGTATGACCGAAATAAAAATCCATTTTTTGTTTCTTATCGCGTGCTAAATGTATATTTTGCCTTCCGTATAAGCCCAATTCCTGCATATAAGCTTTTGTAGAATACACCGACTGCATGGACACTAACAAAAATTGTACATTTTTAAATTCATCTATACGTAAGCTGAGATTTCCCAATTCATTTTGGCAAAATGGGCAATGGGTATTAAAATGGATCAAAACCAAGGGTTTGTCCAATTCCAAATCGGAGGGAGTAAATGGAATGGTATCATTTTCAATCTGATAAAATGAAAATTTGGGCAATTCTTTTATCTTAAAATATTCCATTGGGTTTGCCATATTGTGTTTCAAAGGAAACAACCAGTAATAAATCCCTAAAATAAGGATTATTGCAATAACAATTTCTGTTAAATGTTTTATTTTCATTTTTTATTTAATTACAAATTATTAATTCAAGTTTTGCAGGTGTTAACAACCTGAAAAAGGTATAAATTAGATACAAAAAAAGTAGCATTTTATTTGTACAATAAACAATATTCCAAGGAAGTTGGACGTGAAATTCCAAATACGAATAATATGCTACAAAACAAAGATATTAAAAATTTATCAGAGTTCAAATCCATTTTTGTGGATAGCCACTATAATCTGTTTTTTTTTACCCAAATTATAGATTTACTAAAAATGGGAAACAGTTATGCCGTGCCGGCATCGCATTTTGTATGTTTATTTTCGCTCATTACAGAACATCAGTAAGTTATCAAGAAGTATTTATAAATTTCAGAAGCGTAGCAAATTAACAATTAATTTGTGAGCTTACATTAAAATTGGTCTGATGAATTCATTAATCATTGGAATTGAGTTAGTTATTCCCTAAAAATTAATAAAAACTATCCTTCCGGTTGTTTTTTAGACTGAGCTCTTATTTTTTTAGGTAAAAAATCGTATATTATGCAAAATTTAAAACTATGGATAATCGTTATATTTTAGATATTATAGAAAAAAATCTTGCTGAGGTTCAAGGAATTGTAGCGCAAACGAAAAAGCACCGGCAGATTCCGGCTATTTATATAGAATTG
The DNA here is from genome assembly GCA_964421365.1 of uncultured Bacteroidaceae bacterium. Taxonomy (GTDB): domain Bacteria; phylum Bacteroidota; class Bacteroidia; order Bacteroidales; family DYOH01; genus CAYQXT01. The sequence continues at coordinate 4,513 of CAYQXT010000179.1, read as the reverse complement.
ATGCTGCTAAAATTAAAGGGCTTATTTATAGAGATTTCCCTTTTAAATAAATCTGCAGAACATATAGAACAAATTGATAAATCTGCTCATTTCAAAGATTTAGAAAATAAATTCAACAATTTATTGAAGAATAATTCGTCTGAGGATTCGATAAAACAGATAGGTTTACAATCTTATCAGGAGCTGACTAAGCTTAGAACGAGAAAGAAGAAGAAAAATATTTATAAAATACGGGAATCCATATCTTTAAATGATAAAATCTGGTTTATAAAGGAACTTTTCGATGGAAGTATTGATTTATATAATCAAACACTGAATTATATTGAAAAAATGGATAAGCAGCAACAGGTGGTGGAGTATCTCAGCCGTTTTTTTAACTGGGATTTGAACGACCAGACTACGCGCGATTTTTTTATTATCATCTCTAAAAAATTTGAGGAATAAGTCTGGGGGAACTTGCCTGCATCTTGCTTGTCGGTACAGAAAAAATGATTACTTTTGTTTTATCTACAACAATATAGTGATACCGAATCAGTATATTGTATTTGTAATGTTTTGATTGAAAATGAAATGACAAAATTCTTTTCGCTATTTTGATAGCGCTTGAGCATAATAAAATATTTATGGGTAAATTGTATATTATTCCCACTCCTATCGGGAACTTGCAGGATATGACTTTTAGGGCAGTAGAAGTATTGAAATCAGTGGAGTTAATTTTGGCTGAAGACACGCGAAAAACAGGAATTTTACTCAAACATTTTCAGATACAGAATAGATTGCAGGCTCACCACAAGTTTAATGAGCATAAAACAGCTCAAAGCATTGTGAATAAGATAGCGGCAGGAATGGAAATAGCTTTAGTTAGTGATGCAGGTACTCCGGCGATTTCTGATCCAGGGTTTCTGCTAAGCCGCGAGGTGATAAAAGCGGGTTTGGAAGTGGAAACACTGCCGGGTGCCACTGCTTTTGTTCCGGCTTTGGTAAACTCGGGTTTGCCTTGCGATAAATTTGTATTTGAGGGTTTTCTACCCCCAAAAAAAGGACGCGAAAAACGCTTTACTTTCCTCGAAAACGAAAGCCGTAGTATGGTTTTTTACGAATCGCCTTACCGAGTAGTTAAAACACTCGAACAATTTGTTAAACATTTCGGCGAAGACCGTCTGGTTTCGGTGTCGCGAGAGATTTCTAAAATTTACGAAGAAACACGTCGAGGAACGCTTCAGGAAGTATTAAGTTATTTTAAAATCACGGAGCCCAAAGGCGAATTTGTAATTATTTTGGCGGGAAATGATAAATAATTGCTTTGAAATTAAAAATATATCGTAAATTTACACTTGTTTTATTATTTATAGTCATGGGGCAAATCAGATTATTAGGGCAGGAAGGTATTGTAAAGCGCTTTAAGCAAATGCATAAGGCTGAAAAATACTATATTCTTTTTCATCCTGCAGCTGCCTTGAAAGCCTATCCGCTTACAGTATTGGCACAGAATAAAACGCAAGAAATGCTCAAAGATAAAGACTTGGATACAGATGAAAATGGTGGTCAAGTGGATGCCTTCCGGCATTCGTTCTGGATGGCTCTGCTCACTCAGGAAATCGGCGCTAAAAAAGCACGCAAATTGGGCAAAGCACATGAAAAAGCAGCCTATGAAGATTATTTGCGTCTACAAAATGAGGATGGAGTAATACCTGATTTTAAAGCTTCTTTTATGGATTTGAAAAACAATGAAGAAGGTATACACATTGGAGAACAAAATCCTGAAGCTTCGCCAGAAGCCTTAACTCAAATTATTAAAAAAGAAATACTTGATGGAAAATTGTGGAAGTTAAAAAAAGACGCTAACGGAAATTATTACGATCATTTTGAGAAGCTGATTCCTTTTTCGGAATGGCATGGGAAATGGGTTAATGACAAAGCACTTGTTCCTTCTGATTTTAAATTAAATAGCATTAATAATTAATTTTTATATGACTAAAAAATGAATATCATGAGAAAATTACTTGTTTTATTGATTATTCCTTTACTCTTTGCCTCGTGTGGCGAATCCGCACTTGATAAACAATTAAAACATCAAAGGGATAGCTTGCAATCCATTGCCAGTCAGGGTGAAACTGATTTGCAAAGCTATCTGACTGCTTTTAACGAGATTCAGGATAATTTAGACAAAATCAAGCAGCAGGAAAATATTATTACGGTTAATACTACCGGAAATGTTGAAGATGCGCAAAACAAAAAAGACCAGATTAATGAAGACATCTTAACAATTTACAAATTAATGCTGGAAAATAAAGAAAAACTGGCCAGATTAAAACGTTCTGTTCGCAATTCTAAATATAAAAATTCGCAGTTACAAAAAATGATTGACCGGATGACTAAGGATATTGAGACTAAAGATGCCGAAATTTATCAGTTAAAAACTAAGTTAGAACAAATGAATCTCACGGTAGAAGGTTTAAACACTGAAATAACTAATCTATCAGCTGATTTGGATACCTTTAAAACAATTTCGAAAAATCAGACGCAGGTAATTAAGAATCAGACTCAGAAATTACATACGGCTTATTATGTTATTGGCACGAAAAAGGAACTGAAAGAACAAAATATACTGACTAAAGAAGGCGGTTTTATTGGTATTGGTGGGGTACAGAAATTACAGGCCGATTTGAATAAAGACTATTTTAAGAAAATAGATATTACAAAGGTCAGTTCTATTCCGATTCTTAGTAAAAAAGTCATTTTGGTTTCCTCGCATCCCAAATCGGCTTATAAATTTGCCGGTAATGACAAACAAGTAGATAGTATAGTGATTACTAATTCAGACAAATTTTGGAGTGTATCTAAATATCTGGTTATAATGGTGAATTAAGATTAAATCTTTGCCAAAGTTAACTATTTGCGAATTAAAACTTTGGCAAAGTTCTACAAAACTTGATTTTAAAGTTCCTCTAGTAATTTTTGATATAAAAGTCCGGCCTGAAAGCCATCGGCAAGTGCATGGTGGGCGTGAACTGAAAAGGGCATGAGTATTTTTCCCTTTTTATAGATTAATTTTCCGGTAGATATTTTGGGAATAGAATCTTTGTGTGCAAAATGTTGGGCATGTTCCAATGCTGTAAAAGGAATCCAGGGTATGGCAGAAAAATGGATAGTATCCATCCTTTCTGTCGTGTTGCTCAGTGCTAATCCCTTTGATTTTTTCACCCGTTCTGTTTCGACCTGTAAATACTGATTAAAAAGCGAAAAATCATCAGAATATTCTGTAAAAGAAAAGCCAAAAGTATTATCCTGTCGGGCAATAGTCGCAGATACGTTTATTCGGGAGTATTTATAAACTTTGCCGGATTCAATTCGTAAGCGAAAAGCTTCAATAGCATTAACTGCTTTTAGTATTCTATACAAAGAAAGTGAAAAAAACGAGATACCTTCGCTTTTGGCTGTTTTGTGTGTACGGCTGCAATCCAGCCTGAAGCTTACTCCCCAAAAAGGATTATCAAAATCTTTAAAAAATTGGAAATGCTCGTATCTATTCCAAGTTCTTAGATTAATTTCTGTTCGCATTTTTTTTACAAATATAGTTTAAAACTCCGGTATTTAACAAAACTTTAAACCACTATTAACGCCTATTAATTGAACAAAAGCCTTACTTTGCAAGAATAATAAAACAATCGTTTGTTTTAATTTGTAAATGCTCAAAAGTGAAAACTTTGCAAAGTTTTTCTTTGATAATTGTCAGGTTGTCAAGTTATACAGTATTTACTAATTCAAACTCTGGCAAAGTTTAATAAAGTAAGGATAAAATAGTATGGATAAAAAATTACCAATATTAGTTACCGGAGGCACAGGCTATTTAGCTTCGTGGGTGATTAAAAAACTTTTAGAGGCTGATTACTTTGTGAATACAACGGTACGGAATCTTGGTAATACAGAGAAAATTCAGCATCTAAAAAAATGGCAGCAGGAATATCCCGACAAATTACATCTTTTTGAAGCTGATTTGTTAATAGAAAATTCTTTTGATAAGGCGATGGAAAATTGTCAGGCCGTAGCACATACTGCTTCTCCTTTTTTTATCGATAATATTAAAGATGCACAAAACGAATTGATTGAGCCGGCTGTGAAAGGTACTCAGAATGTACTGGAAACGGTTAACCGGACGGAAAGTGTTAAAAGGGTTGTTTTAACCTCAAGCGTAGCAGCAATCTATGGTGATGCTATTGATATTCGCCAAACAGAAAAAAATATTTTCACTGAAGATCATTGGAACACAAGTAGTACAGAGAAACATAATCCCTATTCCTTATCGAAGATGCTGGCAGAGAAAAAGGCATGGGAAATGCTTGAGAAACAGAGTAGATGGACTTTATCCACTATCAATCCGGGTTTCATCATGGGGCCTTCGCTTACTAAGCGAAAGGATTCTACCAGTATAAGTTTTCTTATCCGGCTTGCCGATGGTACCTATAAAACCGGAGCACCCGAACTATATTTCGGCGTAGTAGATGTGCGTGAT
>CAYQXT010000178.1:0-7839 GCA_964421365.1 uncultured Bacteroidaceae bacterium | reverse complement strand
CTTCTTGATTCTTCTCTTTATCGTTTATGGATGTCCTAATTTGGGCAAATTGTGCATTTGAGATCACTTCATATGACACTCCTCTAATCTTACACTCAGATTCGAATCGTTTATTGTGCTCGAAAGCAAAACTTCCTCCTTTATAATTTAATAGCCAATATGCTGGCAAGTCATTATCTAATATCCAATATGTAATTCCATATGCTTTGAGGTGATTTTTCTGACCCTCATGATCCATTGGCAACAAGATATATGATGCTGACAAGGTCACAGAAACTAAAACTAGAAAGCAAAATGATAGAATTGTTTTTTTCATATTAATCCTTTAGTGTTTTCAACCCGTAAATCTAATAATTGGAAGTAACGTATCATTACTTCTCGTCATATTACTTTTATAAAACCAATATTAATGAGAAATGATTGCAAATAGAATGTTAAGACTTTGAAATGTTGAATTACAAATTACAAATTTTCAATTAGTTGAGATAGAAAACGACTAAAGATAGAAACAAAGCAAATGGTGCGAAAATTGAATACAAGTATTTGTATTATTTATATAAAATTCTGTATTAGCAAATAAAAAAAAAATAAAATTCTGAAAAATGAGAAAAATATTATTCCTTATTATTGTCCTTTCTTTCAGTTTGTCAGTTGTTGCTCAGCTAGATAAACAAACGATAAAATTACTTAGACAGGTAGAAAATTCATACAAAAACAAATTATATCATTCTTCTCTAAGCCTATTAGTCGAAGTTCCGAATAATAAATTAGCCATTATAAGCTACTGGAAAGGCAAAAATTTACTAAGTTTATCCCAGTATTGTAAAGCGCAAGCCGAACTGCAAAAGGTAGTGGACAAAGGCACTGTTCATTATTCTAATCAGAAAAATGCCGTTCCCTTTGATGCCTATATTTTACTGTCAGATGCAGAAAGACGCCAAAACTTGCTCGATAGTGCCCTAGACGTATTGTATAAGGCAAAAATTCGCTCTAAAGAGAATCAGTTATGGCAGGATCGTATTGCGCAGGAAATAGCAATTTGCACAAAAGCGATTGAATTACAAAAAATAAAACTAAAATCTAAGCCTCTTCTCAAAAAGGAATGGTCGGATAGGCATAACGAAACTTCTATATTGGTTAGCGCTGATGGACATAGAAAAATTTATTATTCTGAAAGAGAAATAAACAGTAAAATAGAGAATAAGGCGCATTCAAAAAATATTATCTTGCCAAAATTACCTAAACTAGCAGTAATAACAGGTTTATCCAGCGATGCAAAAAAAATTTTATATACCGATAAAGGAGATATTTACATTCAAGAGTTTAGAGATTCAAAATGGCAAAAATCTACTAAGCTCCCCTTCCCTATTAATTTAAAATCAGAAGAAAGGGACGCAGTATTTTCAGCCGATGCCCGAACTATTTTTTTTAGTTCTAATCGAAAAAATAGTTATGGTGGTTTTGATTTATACAAAATTTCGCGAAATTCGGATAATGTCTGGGGCGAATTAATTCATTTGAATAAAAAAGTCAACACAATAGATGACGAAATAAGCCCTTATTTTCATTACGATATGAAAACTTTATATTTTAGTTCCAACAATAAAAACACAATGGGCGGCTTTGATATTTATAATACTTCGCTGGATGAAGAAGGTCATTTTTCAGCGGTAAAAAATGTTGGTTTTCCGATAAATAGTACGTCTGATGATTTTGGCTTTAAACTACAACCCAATGGTGCTGATGCCTATTTTTTGTCGAACCGACCGAATGGATTAGGCCGGAATGATATATATTATGTGAATATAGTACCGGAAAATGAGGAGGATAATTTGGTATTAATGATAGGAACAGCTAAATTTAGTGATGAAGCTCCTATTAAAAATGTTCAAATCAGTATTTCCAACAAAGAAACAGACGAAATAATTGGTGTATTCCTACCCAATCAGGTTACCGGTAAATTTTTATTTCTATTACCTCCCGGGAAAAATTATTCAGCTTTATACGAAGCCAGAGGTTATCTGTCTTATATAAATGATTTCATGGTATCGCAAGATTCGGCTTATTATAAAATCCGGCATGGCGTAGAAATGGATCCGGTTGTTTTTTATAATCCGCCCTCTATGTTGATAAATAGCAAAACCATTATTCATGATATTTTTTTCGAAGCCAATAGTGCTGATATAAAAGACAGTTATAAAAAGGAGCTGAATAATTTAGCCACTTATCTGAAAAAAAATCCTAATGCGATTATCGAAATTGATGCCTTTTCGGATAATCAAAATTCGGATGCTTTTAATTTAAAACTCACTCAAAAAAGAGCAGAAAAGGCCAGAACCTATATACTAAATAAAGGGGTAAATAAAAATCAGGTTATAGCCAAAGGCTATGGAGAAGCTTCTGCTATTGCAGTCAATAGCACACCCGAGGGGAGGAAATACAACCGAAGAATAGAATTTGTGATAAAACAAAAGGGACATCAGGATATTGAAATTCAAAAAATATATGTACCTAAGAGGCTGAAAATTATCAAATAGCAAAATTTTAATTAGTCTCTATCTATCCATAATGACACTGTTCGGCTCAACAAAAATTATTCGTACTTATTCGTGGAATTCGTGAACAAAAAATATTTATTGGACTTTGTTGGATGGACACTAATCAACAAAGCGAGAAAATGCTTTAATTTGTCTCAATTTGGATAAAAAAGCACATTCCCGCTATTGTCAATCATTTTTAATTAACGCTTATTTCCCTTCTTCATTATTTTCGTAAGCATCTGGATATTTATAGTTTCCAAAAGGATGATCATTTTTAATTTTATTAGTTAACTGAACGGTAATTTTGAGATATTCTTCTGCAAAATCTTTATCCGTTAAATAAGATTGAAGTTCGGCTTTCCAAGCCTCAGCCTCCTCTGAAAGTTTCATCATCCGGTTATTATTTTCAGGATTCTCTAAATCAGACTTCTGTACCTCTACAATTTTTTTAAACTCATCTACCCAAACCTGATATTTTTTTAGAAAAGATTGTTTTTCGGAACTTAAACTATCAAACTTACTGGTTTTAACAGCTCCGGCAGCAAATGTAGTTGTGGCTGCTGCGGAAAGTGTTAATCCTATTTTCTTCAGAAAGTTTCTACGAGATTCATTATTTTTCATATTCATAAATTTTTCAATTCACGAATTTAAGGTATTTATATTTTTTTCCAAAAAAATTATAAATTTAATATACGAATTAATTTTGTTTAGGTTCAAATAGAGAATATAATTAATTGATTATTCGCATATTACGTATATTTAAAAATATATGTTAAAATGCTGATTTGTTGTTGTTTGAACAAGAAATACAATTTATTGTAAATTCCCTTGTTTTTTATAATTTTAGACTCGAAATAAACGAAAAATGCAAGAACAAAAAGTAAAGAATAAAATAGAAAATTTACGAAAAGAACTTAATCAGCACAACCACAGCTATTATGTTTTAAATCAACCTTCTATAAGTGATTATGATTACGATCAACAGCTTAAAGAATTAGAAAAACTGGAGAAAGAATTTCCTCAGTTTTATGATTCTAATTCGCCTACGCAGCGTGTAGGGAGTGATATAAATAAGGAATTCACTCAGGTAGAGCATCAATATGCAATGCTTTCTTTGGGAAATACCTATAATCGTCAGGAATTACAGGATTTTGATGCCCGTATCCGCAAACTCCTCGAAGAACCCTTTGAATATGTGGCCGAATTAAAATTTGATGGCACAGCCATTGGGCTACACTATAAAAATGGGCATTTGGAACGGGCAGTAACCCGTGGCGATGGCACAAAGGGCGATGATGTTACAGATAATGTAAAGACTATCAGAAGTATTCCTTTGATACTGCACGGTAGTGATTTTCCTGCCGAATTTGAGATTCGTGGTGAAATTATTATGCCGCATAAATCTTTTGAACGCCTAAACAAGGAACGAGAAGACATAGGTGAAATGCCCTTTGCTAATCCACGTAATGCTGCAAGTGGTACACTTAAGCAACGAAATTCAGCCGAAGTGGCACACCGCGGTCTTGATAGTTATTTATATTATATGTTAGCGCCAAAGCTCCCTGCCAAAAATCATTTTGACAATTTACTATTGGCAAAAAAATGGGGATTCAAAATCTCGGAGCACATGAAAAAACTGAAAACTCTATCAGAAGTTTTTGAGTACATTGATTATTGGGAGAAAGAACGAAAAAACCTACCCTTCGATATTGACGGAATTGTGATAAAAGTAAATTCGATTCGTCAGCAGCAAATCCTGGGTTTTACGAGCAAAAATCCCCGCTGGGCTATTTCCTATAAATTTAAAGCCGAAAGAGTCCGTACCAAACTGTTGTCTATTGATTTTCAGGTTGGAAGAACTGGAGCTATAACTCCAGTTGCAAATTTGGAAGCGGTACAATTAGCCGGCACAACGGTTAAAAGGGCTACTCTACATAATTCAGATATTATTCGGCAATTAGATGTTCGTCCGGGAGACATGGTTTTTGTGGAAAAAGGCGGTGAAATTATTCCCAAAATTGTAAAAGTTGATATAAATGCACGACCTACTGCTTTACCGGCTTTTGAGTTCATCACTCATTGTCCCGAATGTGGTACAAAATTAATACGTAATGAGGGGGAAGTACAGCATTATTGCCCTAACGAAGCTGCTTGTCCGCCACAGATAAAAGGAAAAATAGAGCATTTTATCAGCCGTAAGGCTATGGATATAAATGCTGCGGAGGCTACAGTTGATCTTCTTTATGTACAGCATTTAGTGCAAAATATAGCTAATTTATACGATTTAACTTACGAAAAAGTGATTGGCTTAGATCGGTTTGCCGAAAAATCAGCCAGAAATTTAATCCAGAGCATCAAAGAATCTAAAAAAGTACCTTTTCAGAAGGTTTTGTTTGCCATAGGTATCCGCTATGTCGGGGAGACAGTAGCCAAAATTTTAGCCAAAGAATTCCGAAGCCTAGATAATCTGATAAAAGCGAATTTTGAAACCCTAATAGCTGTAGATGAAATTGGGGAAAGAATAGCTCAGAGCATTATTGCTTATTTCAAAGAGGAAAGGAATTTGAGAATTATTGACCGCCTAAAAGAAGCCGGTATTCAGTTGGAAATGGAAAAGGCTGCCGAAATTTTTCCGGCCATCTTAGAGGGAAAAAATATTGTTATTTCGGGTATTTTTGAAAAACACTCGCGTGATGAACTGAAACAATTAATTGAAAATTATGGCGGTAAAAATGTAGCTTCCATTAGTAAAAAAACAAATTTTTTATTGGCAGGAGACAAAATTGGCCCTTCAAAATTAGAAAAAGTAAAGAAGTTGCAAATTCCTATGATTACCGAAGACGAGTTTTTGAAAATGATAGGAAGATAAATAATTATTAATGGTAAATTGTTAATTGTGAATGAATTAATAATTTATCATTCACAATTAACGATTATATACTATCGTACAGAAGCCACTATTTTTAGTGCCTTAGGATAACTTTTCCCGTCTATCGTCAAATCAATTAAATCTCTATGAAAACCTTTTGTAGCCGAAGCAGAATTTATCGTAAAACTAAATTGGGCTACTTTTCTACTTTGTACTTTAGTTATCGAAGGTTTAACGATTACATAATCGGGTAAGTTATTGAAAGACAAAGTTACAGGAACTGAATTATCATTATAAAATTCAAAGTTTATTGTTTTGTTTCCTTTCACTACCGAAAAGGCTACATTTTTACCTTTTACTCTCAATTTTCCAATCTCAAAAGCAAAAATATCGGTCATAGATTTTTCTTTGGGAATCACATTTCCCTTTATTCTCAACACAACGCTTTGGGGTTTTCCATTAGTAGAAACCGTTATAGATTTATCAAAACTTTGGTAATTAGCAGGATTAAATTCAGCGTCAACAAATCCCTTTTTCCCCGGAAGAATCGGCATTTTTGTCCAACTAGGTGTAGTACAACCACAACTAGCATCAACACTACTGATTATAAGCGGAACTACTCCTACATTAGTAAATTCAAATTTATAATGAACCTTTCCATCTGCTTCTTTTATAGTTCCAAAATCGTGAATAGTTTTTGTGAATTCAATTTTTGCGGTTCTCACCTGAGCCTTGCTCACAAAAATTCCCAAAGTAAGTAATAATACAACAAAAATTATCTTTTTCATACGCTATTTTTATTTTTTATGTATAACTGCAATAATAGGCTTTCTGTTGTAAACAGGGATGTTAAACATTGTTAATGAACTGTCTATTTTTGCAATTTTTTAAAATCTTGAACCAAAATTCCTGCTGGTTTTTTTTGGTTTATTTTGTCCATACTCCAATAATATAATTGGGCATCCGCAGCACCAAGTATTATTTTGTAACATCTTTCTTTGCGTGGGCTCTGTGCTTCGGGTCGAACAACATGAAAGAAAACAACGGATGCATCTTTATTATCTATGGCATCTTCTACCTCTTGACGACTAACTATTTTTACCGGGAAATGGTAAGTTCTATTAATTTTACTTAAAGAATTAACATGGTTAGACAGCTCGTTCTTAAGAATATATAATGTTTTATCATGAATTTGTGAGCGTTGGTTATTATAATAGCGAATAATATTCTTTTCGGTCAGATTGGGATGGCTTTGTAATAGTTTGATGTGTCTTTGTAAGAATACCAGTATCATACCTAACTTATAGACATAATTTTCTTCGTCTCCTTTAGCATAAGCTAAAGGAAAATTGGCAAGGTCGGGCATTATCGTTACGTTTCCGCTATAAGTTCCCAGCATAAGATTCAGAAACTGATATTTAATTTTATGCTTGTCCTTTTTGAAAACGACCTCTGTTTTTGCCAAAAAAGAAGCTTTTGGATTGCTGCGCAACTGCTGATATTGTGCCCGTGTTATAAACTCAAAATTGGTTATTTTCCAATGTTTTTGCATGGCTTGCTTTATTTTTTCATTATAAGTAGAGCCAAACATCGACTGGTCTAAAACCACATAAGTCTTAGATTTTAAAAATATAGCAATCTGCGCTTTTGTGGGGACAGCATTCTGTGCTTGTAGGCCAATAGTGGCAAAAAGCAAAAGACTTATTAGAAATATCTTTTTCATTTTTTAAACAGTTTAATTTTTTATATTTACAACATAGACCTCATAGATAATATAGTTCTTTGTACACAAAAAGATATTTTGAGTACACATAGTAAAATTTTTTTCAGAATTTTCTGTGCTTATTTCCAACTTTCACTCAATGTAATATAATCATGCCTTTATGTATATAGATTTATCTATTCATGGTATTTCATTCTTGACTCTTGACTCTTGACTTTTCACTTTTTACTTTCTACTCATCGCTTATACTGTTTTATTCCAAAGGGAAAAAAATTGGATTCCTTTGATTAAACTTTCGTAAATATAAGAATTTTAACTGCTTTTCTTTTTTATCCTTTAAGTTATTGTATTCGTTAAACAAATCGTTATCTCTTTTTAGCAAGGCAAGAAGATTTTTTACATTAAATTCTATAATTTGACCACTCTCAAAATCTAGCATAAATTCCTGCATCTGTTCCCGAGTAGTAGAAGAACGCATAGATTGAGCATACCAATAGCCGTTTGTCGGAATATAATTATCGACCACAATTTTTGTTCCCACAAAATGCGCTAAAGCGCCCAGTTGATATATGCGGTTAAATTTACCATTCAACTGAATAAATACATTATTATTAGAGCAGTAACCCCAGACTAATTTAGAGGAAATTTTTATAGTATCGCCAATAGAATTAAGTAAATACAGATAATTGCTCTGAAAAAGATTATCG
>CAYQXT010000177.1:0-7849 GCA_964421365.1 uncultured Bacteroidaceae bacterium | reverse complement strand
GTAAGTTTATAGATTGACACTAATTTGTAATTCGTATAATATTTTTATATTTGCAGCCATTTTCCTACCTCTATTAAAAAATATAAAATGGATAAAAAAAATAATGTAAAAGTCTATGTGGCAATGTTTTTTGCTGTATTGTTTTGGGGTTTTTCTTTTGTATGGTCAAAGCAAGTTCTGCGGGTTTATGAGCCGATAACGGTCATTTATTTTCGTTTAGTATTATCTGTTGTGTTTTTATTTATTTTCGGGAAGATTTTTAATAAAATAAAGCCGATACGAAGAGCAGACTGGAAGAGTATGCTCATCATTGCTTTTTTTGAACCTTTTGCCTATTTTCTGGGAGAAAATTTTGGACTTACTCATGTTTCATCGACTGTGGCAGCAGTTTTGGTTTCGACTATTCCTTTATTCAGCCCTTTAGCCACTTATTTGCTTCATAAAGAAAAAGTAGGTTTACAGAATTTTATTGGTATTGTGCTGTCAATTATCGGAGTAATTTTGGTTATTCTGAAGGATGATTTTGGTTTTAAGGCAGATACATTTGGACTTTTATTTATGATGTTAGCTGTTTTTTCTGCTGTGGCTTATTCGGTACTGGTTGTAAAGGTGTCTAATAGATATAATGTGTATAGTATTATTGCTTATCAGAATTTAATTGGTATTGTTCTATTTAGTCCGATGTTTTTCTATTTTGAGTTTGATTCTTTTATTCATATGGCATTTCAGTGGAAGGTCTGGATTCCTTTAATTGAGCTAGCTATTTTTGCCTCAACACTTGCTTTTATGTTATTTACTTACGGAATAAGGGAGTTAGGCATTATTAAGGCGAATACTTTGGCTAATTTTATTCCGGTAATAACGGCTTTATTCTCTTTTTTTGTATTGGGAGAACAATTTAGTGTGCTCAATATCATTGGAATTTTTATTGTTGTATTCGGTTTAATTTTATCACAGATAGATTTTCGTCCGAGAATAAAACTTAGTCGTAAAAGAGTGGGATGATAAGCAATTGTTATTGGTGAATTATAACCATCTGTTCGACATGTTATTCTCTTATTATTACATAATTCCAACAAAACAATACCTTATCTGCTATTTATTTTTCGTTCTGATTTAGAGGATTGTATTTCTTGCAGCATCAAGTTTTATAAAAATAAACAACAGAATAGTGAATCCCCACAACGAAGACCCGCCATAACTGAAGAAAGGCAAAGGAATACCGATTACCGGTGCTAGTCCAATAGTCATTCCAATGTTTATTACAAAATGGAAAAAAAGAATTGCGGCTACGGAATATCCATATATCAGGCTGAAATCGTCTTTTTGCCTTTCGGCCATACGAAGTAATCGCCAGATTAGCAATAGAAACAGGAAAATAGTTGCTGTTGTACCCACAAAACCCCATTCTTCGCCCACGGTGCAGAAAATAAAATCAGTACTTTGTTCTGGTACAAATTTGTATTTTGTTTGAGTTCCTTGCAAAAATCCTTTTCCATAAAATCCTCCCGAGCCAATGGCTATTTTAGATTGATGTACATTATAGCCAATTCCTCTGGGGTCTTCTTTTACTCCCAGGAGAACTTGTATCCTATTCTGCTGGTGTTTTTCCATTATATTATTAAAAATATAGTCTATCGAGAAAAGGAATAGAATAGAAGCATATACGACTGCTAATGAGACGAAAATAAAGGCTAATTTTTTCTTGTAAATCCAAAATAAGTAAAAAACAGACGAGATTATTAAAGCAATGAATACCACATAATATAAACTTATATTATAGTCAAAATAATTTATGATAAACCATAAAAAAATTAATATAAGTATAAAAATTCCGAAGCCAATAGCTATTTCTTTAATTCTTCGGAAATATAAAGCAATGGCAATTGCGGCTGCAAAAATAATGAACAATTCTAAAGTGAGAATATTAATTTTGAATGAAGCAATAAATAAGATAGCAAAGAAAAGTCCCATCAATAGAATCCAACCGGGAAATCCTTTTCGGTAAAATGGAATTAATAAGGCGAAATAAACTAAGGCCGAACCCATATCGTTTTGGAGAATTATTAGGCCTGCGGGGAGAAAAATAATTACAAAAGCAAGAATTATATTTTTCCTTTTTTTTAGGGTAAAATTGAAGGCACTCATAAAGCGTGAAAGCGCTAATGCCGTAGCAAATTTTGCAAATTCAGCGGGTTGCAGCCTAAAACTGCCAATTTCTATCCAAGAGTGGGCACCGTTGATTTCCCTTCCGACAACAAGGACTAAAATTAAGAGGAAAAGGATTGTTCCAAAAATCGGATAGGCGAAAAAGCGATAAAATTTACTGTCAATCATTAAAATTGTAAAGGCAATGATAAAAGCCGCAATTATCCATATTAGTTGCTTGCCGTATCGTTGCGAAAAATCAAAAATTGCTCTGTGCTCTTCATTATATACTGCTGCGTAAATGTTTATCCAACCGATGAATACCAGCAGTACAAAGAGAAAAACAGTAAACCAATCAATATTTGCTATCCAATTTCTTCTATTTAACAATTTTTCGTTGTTTTTTATAATTAAACGTTGCGTTTTCCATTCTCTGCTCTACATAAGGGCGAGTAATCGTGTCGCGTAAATATTTTTCGATCATTAAAGAGGCTATGGGTGCCGCCCAAGTTGAGCCAAAACCTGCATTTTCGACATATACAGATATGGCTATTTGGGGATTATTTTTAGGGGCAAAGGCCACAAATATAGAATGGTCTTTCCCGTGCGGATTTTCTGCCGTACCTGTTTTGCCACAAATGTACAAGCCATCCACAAAAGCATTGGGGGCAGTTCCTCCCGGCCACATTACCCTCTCCATGCCGGTAATCACTTTTTCAAAGAAAACACTATCTATATTTATTTTTTGTTTCTGTGTAAAATGAGATGGAATAGTATCTGTCTCTCCAATTTTTTTAATTAGATGAGGGGGATAGAAATAACCCCGATTGGCAATAGCTGCGGTCATATTGGCCATTTGCATAGGGCTGAAACCTAACTCACCCTGACCAATGGCCATAGAAATTAAATTTAAGGGTTTCCATTTATCTTTACCATAAAATTTATCAAAATGTTTGGCCTTGGGGATATATCCCTTTAACTCTTGGGCTAAATCGGTGTCTAATTTTTTACCTAAACCAAATTGCAAAACAAAATTTCGCCATTCGGTATATCTTTCGCCTATGGTAGAAAAGTGTTTATATCTTAATATTCGGTCGAAAACATTACAATAATAGGCGTTACACGAGCCTTGTATGGAGTAAATGAAATTTATAGCACCATTGTGATGACAGTGCATGTGAAAGTTGCCAGCGGTATATCCACCAAAACAGTTAAATACAGAATATTCAGTGATTACACCTTCTTGCAAGCCTATTAAGGCATTTACTAGTTTAAAGGTTGAACCGGGAGGATATTGTGCCATAATTGCTCTGTTAAAAAGTGTTTTATTCTCACTCATAAGAAGTTTCCCGTAGTTCCGGGCTATTCTTCTACCTACTAATAAATTGGGGTCGTAATTTGGCGCTGAAATCAGACAAAGAATCTCGCCGGTAGTCGGTTCTATGGCAACGATACTTCCTCTTTTTTGCCCTAATAATTTTTCACCATAAGCTTGTAATTTTGCATTAATAGAGATAGTTATATTCTTCCCGGCAATGGCAGCAATATTGTATTTCCCTTTTTTATAGCTTCCTTTCACCCGATTAAGTGCATCTACGGAATATATTTTACGGCCTTTCTTCCCTCTGAGAATTTTTTCGTAAGTTTTTTCTATTCCTGTAATCCCTATGTAATCACCCTGTGTGTAATAATTATCTTTCTCAAGATTATATTGATTTATTTCGCCGATATAACCCAAGATATGAGCGGCAATTTGGGGTGGATAGTATCTTAGAGTTCTGTTTTGTAGATAAAATCCGGGAAACATCCATTGTAATTCCTGAAATTTTGTAAATATGGTATCAGGGATTTCTTTATATACCATGGAGGGTAAATATCTTCTTTTTGAAGCTTGTTTATATTCTTTTAGGAATTTAGCAGAATCTAATGCGAGTATTTGAATTAATTTTTCGGTGTCTAACTTTATTACTCTTTGGGGAACTACTATTAAATCGAAAGAGCTTTTGTTTCCTACTAAAAGAACCGAATCTCGTGAGTATATTAATCCACGAGTAGGATATTCAGTAACCACTCTTCGGGAGTTACTTTCGGCAAAACTTTTATAGCTTTCGTTCAGAACTTGAATATTTAAAAGACGAATTATATATATGATCCCCACTGCAAACATGAAGCCCAAAATAATATAATATCGGTTTCTATATTCTTTCATTTAGATAGGATTGAAATCATTTTCTGAAAAAAGCCCATTCAGTAATTAATATTAGAATTGTTGTATAAATGGTTCCTATTAAAGTTTTTAGTAAATCCTGAAGAATGAAATGAAAGGAGAAACTGTCTAAAAAATAGAATGCTAAATTATACGATAAGCTGATTATTAAGGTATATTTTATTAGCCAGCGCCATCCATAAAATGACAAACGGGGAAGGCTGGATAGTTCATACCCATCGTAGGGGGCTAGTGAATTTAAAACAGAGGGACGTATAAAGGCTGAAAACAAAATTGCTCCAATATATATACCACCTGTATCATTGAAAATATCTAAGATTAATCCCGAAAGAAAGGCAATGATAAGTAGCGCCCAATTGGGAGTATCAAATGGTAGCAAAAGGATGAATATAATAAAAACAAAAGGGATTATGTGTAATTGACTAATAAACATATTGTCAAACACAAGCGCCTGAAATAGAATAATGACGAAACCAATTAAAATATGTCCTCCGAGTCTTCTTAACACCTTATATTTAATTATTAATTACTAATACGTTTAATGTTCAATTCGTTAATCTTCAGTCTTTAAGTTCTAAGCTTTATCCTCTAAATTACCGTCTTCTTTGTTTGGTTTTATAATTTCAAAATCAGGATCTTCTTCGATGCGTCGGTTGCGAAGCATTTTGCGTAAACGGGTTACTACCTGATCTATATTTACAGTAAGGGGTGCGCTTGCTCCAGGAATTTGTGAAAATACGTCCATTGTATCGCCGGAAACATTTACTATCCGTAGCGTGTAAATAGCTCCTAGCTTTTGTTCTTTATCACTTTGTAGGGCTTTGTTAAAATTGAAATTACCGGTTCGGATAGAGGCTATATCATTATAAAAGAATTCATTTGTCTCCTCATGCACGATTGTTCCATTCAGCCAATCGAAAATACAGGAAAAAACACTGACATAATTTTTTGTTAGTATTAAAGTGGTTACCCAATAGGCGGAATAAAACTGATTTTTCTGTTTAGTAGTGGTAAAAACACCGGCTTCTTCCCAAGTGTATGGAACCGGCAAAATTAAATAGCGCTCTTTATCCATTCGTTCAGCATCTAACTCAAAGCGCTGAAAAGCCCTTGTTTTAACTATCTGTGTTAAATCTTCTGAAAACCATGCTTCCATACTCTGTACATCGGGCATATTTTGGGTGTAAAAATCCATTGCCTGACGGTAGTGCTTGTCGCGGTCTTTGTACAATAAACCGCCTACTGCTGCTGCTGCCAATGCAAGTGCAATAAAAGCAATATTGAAAAATTTTAGAGCGATGCCGCCAATTAAAATCAGAGCCAGACTACCCATTATATAGCTTGCATATTCAAGTCCTTTGTTTACGTTAAGTACCGGATAGTCTAAATTAAAAAAATTGTATATTGCGGTTCGTTTATCCACGGTTTTATTAATTACAAATTACTAATTACGAATGCTGTGCTACAAGTGCTCTATATTCAAAAAAACAGTTTCTTTAAGAATCGTTTCTGAAAACTAAAATAGTGATAGTGATAAACAAATTCATTATTAACAATTATCCATTAATCCTTAACCATTATTTTTATTTGTTCTTGTATAGCTTGTATTTTTGTTTCGGCATCGGCTTGTTTCTTGCGTTCAATATCTACCACTTTTGTTGGAGCATTATTTACAAATCGCTCATTGCTGAGTTTTTTTGTTACGCTTTTTAAAAATCCCTGCTGATATTGTAATTCTTTTTCCAGTTTGGCAATCTCTTCTTCTACATTCACTAAATTACCTATTGGAATAAAGAATTCATCGGTGGAAATTCTGAAACTGAGCGCATTGTCAATTTGTTCGTTTATTTCTGTTACTTCCGAAATATTCCCCAATTTGACAATGGCCTGCATAAACAGATTTTTATATCCTTGTTTCACGAATAGTGCCAAACTTTCCTTTTGTGGAATATTTTTATCCTTGCGAATTCTACGAATTTCTGATACTATTTGTTTCGAACTTTCAAAATCAGCAATCGTTTGTCTGTCGAAATTTTTGGCTTTTGGATATTCTCTAATACTGATGCTTTCGTTGGCCTGACGCTCTTGTAATAAATGCCAAAGTTCTTCGGTGATGAACGGCATAAAAGGATGCATGAGTTTTAGCAAGGTATCAATAAATTGCAGGCTTGTCTGGTAGGTTTTTGCATCAATAGGCTTTTGGTAAGCCGGTTTGATGATTTCGAGATACCAAGATGAAAAATCGTCCCAAAATAGTTTATACAAATTCATCAGCGCATCCGAAAGTTTGAAAGTATCAAACTGATGCTCTAAATTGCTTATATTTTCATTTAGCTTATTTTCAAACCATTTGATGGCTTGTGTGGCATATTCTGGTTGTTCTATATTTTTATCTACTTCCCAATTTTTTACTAGCCGGAAAGCATTCCATATTTTATTGGCAAAATTTCTACCTTGCTCAGGTAGGGGATAGCCTTCTTCACCAGTTTTTGGATTTTTCTGAATATCGAAAAGTAAATCGTTCCCGGCAGGTGAGCAGAGCAACATTCCTACGCGCACAGCATCTGTTCCGTATTGCTTCATCAGCATTATTGGGTCGGGAGAGTTCCCCAAAGATTTAGACATCTTTCTACCCATTCCATCGCGAACAATACCGGTGAAATATACATTTTTGAATGGGATTTTTTTTCGGTATTCAAGTCCGGAAATAATCATTCGCGCAACCCAGAAAAAGATAATTTCAGGAGCTGTAATTAAATCGTTTGTAGGATAATAATAGTTTATTTCGGGATTATCGGGATTATTTATCCCATCGAAAACAGAAATAGGCCATAACCAAGAGGAAAACCATGTGTCCATTACGTCTTCATCTTGATGCAAATCAATTATTTGCAGGTTTTTGTTTCCTGTTTTTTCTTGGGCTAATTTCAGTGCCTCTTCGGCGGTTTCGGCCACCACAAAATCGCTCGTGTTCTGAATATAATAGGCCGGAATGCGTTGTCCCCACCAAAGTTGACGCGATATGTTCCAATCACGCACATTTTCCATCCAATGGCGATAAGTATTTTTGAATTTAGCCGGATGAAACTGAATTTCATCACTTTCAACCACCTCTAAAGCAGGTTTGGCCAACTCTTTCATTTTCAGGAACCACTGCATCGAGAGTTTTGGTTCAATCACGGCATCCGTGCGTTCCGAAAAACCCACGCTATTTACATAATCTTCAATCTTTACCAAGCTTCCTGCAGCTTTCAAATCCACCACAATCTCATCGCGGACAACAAAGCGGTCTTTGCCCACGTAAAGCTGCGCCTGTTCGTTCAAAGTGCCGTCATCGTTAAAAATATCAATACTTTCCAAATGATGTTTGATACCGATTTCATAGTCGTGAATGTCGTGGGCAGGAGTGATTTTCAAAGCCCCGGTACCAAATTCACGGTCTACATATTCATCGGCAATCACAGGCACAGCACG
>CAYQXT010000176.1:0-7871 GCA_964421365.1 uncultured Bacteroidaceae bacterium | reverse complement strand
TGGCGGCAATGGCGTTCGCACTACGAAGATGTTCTGGTTACTCGTGTGTTGAAAATTATTGACGACAAAACTGCCGAACGTAGATTTAAAGAAATCAATCAGTTAGAGAAACTTTTAGAAAATAATCATACGCATATTCTAAAATTTTATCTGCATATCTCCGAAGAAGCTCAGCAAGAACGCTTTCAGGAACGCTTAGACGACCCTCGTAAAAACTGGAAATACAATCCTAATGACCTCAAATCGGCTGCTGACTGGCCTAAATATAGGAAATATTATCAGGAAGTATTTGAAAAATGCAGTCCCGATATTCCATGGACGATTGTACCGGCCGACCAAAATTGGTACAAACAATATATTGTTGCCAAAACGATTGTCGAAAAACTAAAAAGTCTGGATATGAAATATCCAAAATATAAAGCTGAGAAATAAAAAACATTGATGTAAAGTGAGGGTTTAAATTTGAATGAAGCCCTCACTATCTATTTTATGGAAAAAAGTACATTTATTCTCTAAAAATAAACTAAAACTATATGTCATGAAAATAAAATTCATTCTACCTTTTATCACTCTCTTCGTTAGCCTACTAATTGTTTCGTGTAGAGTTAATAATTATTCGGAGCGTAAGTCAGCAGAATCGAATAATGTCCAATCTGCTCCGTACGAAGCTGTCCAAATGAAAGAAAAATCGACCGATGAGCCGGCAGACAACTTCAACACCGAAGAATACAGCAAAATTGTAGAAAACAACTTCAAAGATGCTCGCCAAAATCCATTGAGTACATTTTCTATTGATGTGGATAATGCTTCTTATTCAAATATACGGCGTTTTTTGCAAAATAGCAGTCTTCCACCCGAAGGATCAGTCCGCATAGAAGAAATGATTAATTATTTCACCTATAATTATCCCAATCCCGAAGGCAAACATCCCTTTTCTGTCTATTCAGAAGTAGGAGTTTGCCCATGGAATACCGCTCATCAGCTTGTACATATCGGCATTCAGGGCAAAAAGTTAGACTACGAACACATAAAACCCTCAAATTTAGTATTTCTGATAGACGCATCAGGTTCAATGGATTACGACAATAAACTTCCCCTATTAAAACGCTCACTAAAATTATTGTTAGACCAATTAGACGACCGCGACAGAGTGGCAATTATAGCCTATGCCAGTTCGGCCGGATTAGTTTTGCCCTCAACACCAGCAAGCAACAAAAAAGCGATAATCAAAGCCCTCGACAAACTGCAAGCCGGAGGTTCTACGGCTGGAGGCGAAGGGATAAAACTGGCCTATAAAGTGGCAGCAAAAAATTTAATCCCCGATGGCAATAACAGGATAATTCTAGCTACCGATGGCGATTTCAATGTAGGTGTTTCATCTACCGACCAGCTCATTAAAATGGTACGTCAACAGGCAGATAAAAATATCTTTTTAACCATTTTAGGACTCGGAATGGGAAATTACAAAGACAGCCGGATGGAAGACATAAGCAATTCTGGCAACGGAAATTATTTTTATATTGATAATATCAAAGAAGCTCAAAAAGTATTTATACGCGAAATGCGCGCGAATATGTTTACCATAGCCAAAGACGTTAAAATTCAGATTGAGTTTAATCCATCAAAAGTGAAAGGCTATCGCTTAATTGGTTATGAAAACCGTGTGATGCAAAATGAAGATTTTAATAACGACAAAAAAGATGCAGGTGATTTGGGTGCAGGTCATACAGTTACCGCTTTATATGAAATAATTCCGGCCGGTTCTGAAGAAAAAATCCCTAAAAATGATAATCTGAAATACCAAAAGACGAAAATAAATAGTTCGGCTGCACAAACCAACGAAATGATGAATGTAAAACTACGTTATAAGCCGGTAAAATCAGACCAAAGTATTCTTATCGAATTTCCGATTAAGGATAATGTACTTGCTTTGGATAAAACGAGCAACAATTTTCGTTTTAGCGCCGCAGTGGCTGAATTCGGTATGCTTTTGCGCCACTCAAAATTTAAAGGCAAAGCTAATTATTCGCAAGTCATCAATCTCTCCGAAAATTCTAAGGGAACAGATGAATATGCCTATCGAAACGAATTTGTGGAATTGGTAAAAACAGCGAAACTTTTGAGTGAAAAGTGAAGAAAGAAGAGTAAAAATCTAAGAGACCTCGAAGCGTGAGTGATAGCTCACGCTTCGAGCGATAAGATTCTAAGAAATCATATTCTATCATAATAATCATAAAGATTTAGCGTACTATTTTCATTGTAGAATAGAATTAGTCATTCGTAATTAGTAATTTTATCTTAAATTTGTATGCTTTTTTAAGCAGAATATATCAACAATAAAAGGGAATTTGTTTAAAGCAAGAGCATGAAATTTCAATTAACTGCTGATTTTAAGCCCACAGGCGACCAGCCCGAAGCCATAAAACAGCTCACCGAAGGCATTCTTCGTGAGGATGAGAGTCAAATATTATTAGGAGTAACCGGCTCAGGTAAAACCTTTACGGTAGCCAATGTTATTGCCAATGTAAACAAGCCTACACTTATTTTGAGTCATAACAAAACACTTGCCGCCCAACTATATGGCGAATTTAAGCAATTTTTTCCAAAAAATCTGGTCGAATATTTTGTTTCTTACTATGATTATTACCAACCCGAAGCCTATTTACCGGTAACAGACACTTATATCGAGAAAGATTTAAGCATTAACAAAGAAATAGAGAAATTACGCTTGAGCACAACCAGTGCATTACTTTCCGGTCGAAAGGATGTAATTGTGATTTCCTCAGTTTCTTGTCTTTATGGAATTGGAAACCCCGAGGATTTTTATTCTAATACGATACGTATAAAAATTGGTCAAAAGCTTGGCCGGAATGTTTTTCTTCGTGATTTAGTGGCCAGTCTATACAGTCGTACACAAAGCGAATTGCAACGTGGAAATTTTCGCGTTCAAGGAGATACCGTAGATATTTTTGTGGCCTATGGCGATTATGCCTATCGGGTGATTTTTTTTGGAGATGAAATTGAAGAAATTGAAAGTTTCGACCCTATCAATAACATAACTCTAAGCACCTTAGAAGAAGCCACCATTTTTCCTGCAAATATATTTATGACTACAAAAGAAAGGTTACAAGCCGCAATTCACGAAATTCAGGATGATTTGGTTAAACAGGTTGCATTTTTTAAATCAATAGGCAAACACATAGAAGCCAAACGAATAGAAGACCGGGTAAATAACGATTTAGAGATGCTTCGGGAATTAGGTCATTGTTCGGGCGTAGAGAATTATTCGCGCTATTTCGATGGGCGGAGACCCGGAACACGTCCATTTTGTCTTATCGACTATTTTCCACCTGACTACATGACAGTTATAGACGAAAGCCATGTTACACTACCTCAAGTTCGGGCAATGTATGGTGGCGACCGGGCGCGTAAAATAAATCTGGTGGAGTATGGTTTTCGGCTTCCAGCAGCTATCGACAACCGCCCGCTGAAATTTGATGAATTTGAGACCCTATCTCACCAAACTATCTATATGAGTGCCACACCGGCAGATTATGAGTTAGAGAAATGTGGAGGCGTTATAGTTGAGCAAGTTATCCGTCCCACCGGACTTTTAGACCCACCTATAGAAGTGCGCCCAAGCCTGCACCAGATAGACGATTTACTCAACGAAATTCAAAAACGAATAAAAATTAATGAGCGAATTTTAATTACTACGCTCACAAAAAAAATGGCTGAAGAATTATCTAAATATTTACTTGGTTTAGACATCAAAAACCGGTATATTCATTCAGATGTGGATACTTTGGAACGAGTAGAGATTATGGATCAACTACGGGAGGGTGAAATTGATATTATCGTTGGCGTAAACCTTTTGCGCGAGGGACTTGATTTACCCGAAGTTTCGTTGGTGGCCATTTTAGATGCCGATAAAGAAGGTTTTCTGCGTAGCGAGCGTTCTCTAACACAAACGGCCGGACGAGCCGCACGAAATATCAATGGCTTGGTAATCATGTACGCAGACAGAGTAACTAAATCCATGCAACGCACTATGGATGAAACAAATCGACGCAGAATAAAACAAGTTAATTATAATACCGAAAATAATATTATGCCTACACAGGTAAAAAAAGCGCTTGGCTCAGTTATGGGCGATAAATTGCGACCTAAAACTAAAAAAGAATATTACAGCGAAGCGAATAATGTTGATTTTGCTGCCGAACCGATTATCGCCTATATGAGTAAAGTAGCTATGGAAAAGGCGATTAAGAAATCGGAAAAAGACATGAAAAAAGCATCCAAAGAATTAGATTTCTTGCTGGCAGCCCAATATCGGGATGAAATGCTGCGCTTAAAGAAAATTTATAAAGAAAAATTTGAATAAAAAGTATAATTTATGCTGGAAATAAACTATTTTGCAAGGCGAAACAGCCAATGGCTGAAATATAAACTCAGACAGACACGAATGAGAATTAAACTATGAATCAACACTTTACTTATAAAAAATTAAACACATGAAATATCTCATTTTCAAATTCATATCGGTTTTGTCCCTTATTTTTGTCCTTAGTGCTTGCTATAATGATACAAATGAGAATCCTGAAAATAAAAACAAAGGGAAAATAAAAGAAGAAGTAAATTTAACCTACAAAAACATAAAATCACTAACCGTGCATTATCAGGGTAAAGTGAATGCATTTCCTGCAACAGTAAGTCTCTTTATAAAAGATGAAGGCAAGATGATTCGATCTGATTTTAAGAGCTTTAATGGAAAGGATACTGATTTAGTTAGCTTTTTTAAAATTAATCAGGATTATTTTTTTATCGACAATAAAAAAGGTCTGAAAGTGAAAAAACGAATCGCAAAAAGTGATTTTCTAAACTTTTTTTACTTTCCAGTAGATAAATATCTAAAAACAGATAAATCGAAAAATATAGAACGTTTTGAAAATCGTAATGTGGTTAATAAAAATTGTCAGCACTTACAAATAAAAACAGATACAAGTCAGGCCGATTTTTTTGTATGGAACAATATATTACTTAAAGTAAACACAAAAATGCGAACAGGTAAAAATCTAACCAAAGTAGTGCTTCAGGCTAAAACCTTAGAGGAGAATATGCCCTTTCCTGATAGCTTATTTAAAATAGATTTGAAATAAATTAGTGTATGGATAAGCTTGTTCATTTTTTTCTAAATATGGGAGTTTCTGTGCAATATGCAGAAATACTCAAAAGTCTTATTATTTTTACGCTGATATTGATTCTTGCCTTTGCAGCGAATTTATTCACTAAAACGGTGATTATAAAAATAGTTAACTATCTGATAAATCGCTCGAAAAATACCATAGATGATGCTTTTTTAAAACGTAAGGCTTTCCACCCTTTATCGCATTTTATTCCGGCAATAATTTTATATCTAAGTGCCCCTTTAGTTTTCACAAAGGGAGTTGAGTATCATTTTGATTA
Organism: uncultured Bacteroidaceae bacterium; assembly: GCA_964421365.1. GTDB lineage: Bacteria > Bacteroidota > Bacteroidia > Bacteroidales > DYOH01 > CAYQXT01. The sequence continues at coordinate 2,405 of CAYQXT010000176.1, read as the reverse complement.
CATGATGTGGGTAAAAATTATTCAATCACTCATCTATCTTTATATGATAATCGTATCCATTGTATTTGCCAATCGCTTTTTAAATGCATTGAACGATATTTATGAAAATTTCCCAATAGCCAAAAACATTTCCATTAAGGGCTTTATTCAGGTACTGAAAATTATCATTATTCTACTGGCTATAATTTTGATTATTGCCTTGCTTTTAAACAAAAAGCCAACCGTAATTTTAGCCGGTTTGGGCGCTATTGCAGCTGTGCTGATGTTAGTTTTCAAAGATACGATTCTGGGCTTTGTCGCCAGTATTCAGCTACAAGCCTACGATATGATAAAACCCGGCGATTGGATACAGGTTCCGGGTGCTAATGCCGATGGAAATGTAATTGAAATTTCTTTAGCTACCGTTAAAATTCAAAACTGGGATAAAACCATTACCACTATCCCCCCCTATCAATTGGTTTCAAATCCTTTGGTTAACTGGAAAGGCATGGAACTTTCCGGTGGCCGGCGAATTAAACGAGCCATAAATATCGACATGAAAAGCGTACATTTTCTGACGGAGGGAGAAATAAATAAATTGAGCAATATACTTCTACTGAAAAGTTATTTAAAACTAAAAAAAGAAGAAATAGAGGCTTTTAATAAAGCACCCCAAATTAAAGACTTTGAAACGGTTAACGGACGGAAACTCACTAATATAGGAACTTTTAGAAAATATTTAGAATTTTATCTACGAAATCATCCCAAAATAAGACAAGACTTCACCTTGCTTGTCAGGCATTTACAGCCAACGACAACGGGTATTCCAATAGAAATATACGTTTTTTGTAAAGACAATCGCTGGGCGCAAGTGGAAGAATTGCAGGCCGATATTTTTGACCATATATTAGCCGTTATACCAGAATTTGGTTTACGTGTTTTTCAAGAACCTTCGGGAGATGATTTTGAAAAATTCATACAATCTGTAAACTAATATTATGCAAAGAAAAAGCCTAACCCTGTTTTTTTCCCTCTGTTTTATATCCCTTTTTGCACAGAATGAAGTCTTTGAAAATCAGATTTTCGACACGCAGATACATAGCGTTCAGTTTTTTCGACCCGATTGGGAGCTTACCTATCCTGTTATTCATCTTAATTCTACCGAAAAACTCGAACTTAATTTTGATGATTTAAGCGGAGAAACACGTGATTTTAATTATGAAATCATCTACTGCAATACCGACTGGACTGAGTCTGATTTGATGAAAACCGATTATTTACAAGGATTTGATAATATTCCTTTAGAAGATTTTGCATTTTCAAGTAATACCACACAAAATTATATACACTATAAACTTTCCATTCCAAATGAAGATATTCGGCCTTTATTATCAGGGAATTATATAATAAATATATTTAAGACGGATGAACCGGACAGCCTAATTTTAACACAGCGCTTTTATGTAGTAGAAGATAGGATTAATACCAAGATACAGATAATTCGCCCACTTCTTAGTCAGTATAATAACAGTCATCAACAAATAAATCTGAAACTTACAGATATTAATAACCTAATTCGTAATCCTTATAATGATTTACGACTGCTTGTAAAACAAAATAATCGCCCCGACAAGAAGCTTTTTCTCAAAAAACCAGATTACGTAGAAGGAAATACCTATATTTATAACAACGAACAAAAAAATATTCTTCCGGGAGGAAATGAATTTCATCATTTTGATACAAAAAATATCTACTTTAGAGAAATGCGCACCGATAGTATTCGCTATATAAAAAACACCTATCATTTTTACATACAAGAAGATGACTTAAAACCATGGCGAAGCTATGAAACCCGTCCCGACATCGATGGACAATATTTTATTAAGTTAGAAGGTAAGCAAGAAAGCCAAATCTTTGCTGATTATATACACGTCCACTTATCGGTAAATAACAATAAGTACCTGATGGGAGGTAAATTATATGTAGTTGGCGACTTTAATTCCTGGCAAACAAATCCTTCCTCAGAACTAAAATATAATTCTGAAAATTCTGATTTTCAGGTAGATTTATTTTTAAAACAAGGATACTATAATTATTCTTACCGTTTAATCAATCAACAGAACAACTATGATATAATTGATAATCATACAGAAACAGAGAATAATTATTTAATTTTTATTTATTTAAAAAATAAGACACTTAGAAATGACCAATTAATTGGCTTCTCTATTTATAATACAAAAACAGGATTGTATTCTTTTAAATAAATTTCGTATTTTTTTTGTAAATTGGTAGAATTAGGTAAACTTGCAGACTCTAAAAGTTCTATTAAGTATAGGAGAAATTCTATTATATAAATTGATTCTAAAATAAAACAAATGAAAAAATATTTTCTAACGCTTAGTTTTCTCATTATTAGTATATAT